>JBDTAA010000170.1:0-12365 GCA_039924805.1 Cryobacterium sp. | reverse complement strand
GGACACCATGGGCGAGATCACCGTGCTCATCGTGGTCGCCACCGGCGTTGCCAGCCTGTTGTTCGTGTCCGGCCGGAACACGCCGGTGCCAAGGCTCGACCGAACGGGGAGGCGGCGCTCGCTGCTTGATCGACGCCCGCCCGTCGCCGACCCGCAGGCGCCGTCCGACCGGGCCAGGCGCGAACCCTGGCTCGTCGCGGGGACGACGGTTCCGCCGGGGAGCCGGTCGATCATGCTCGAAGTGCTCGTGCGGCTGCTCTTCGACCCGGCCATGATCGTCTCGGCGTTCCTGCTCTTCGCCGGCCACAACGCACCGGGCGGCGGCTTCGCCGGCGGACTCGTCGCCTCGCTCGCGCTCGTCGCGCGCTACCTCGCCGGGGGCCGCTACGAGCTGGGCGAGGCCGTTCCGGTCGACCCGGGGAAGATTCTCGGGCTCGGCATCGTCCTGGCCGTGGGAACGGCCGTCGTGTCCCTCTTCCTCACCGGCCAGCCGCTGGAATCGGCCTACCTCGAAACCACGGTGCCGGTACTCGGCACTCTGACCTTCAGCACGTCGACCGTCTTCGACATCGGCGTCTACCTGGTCGTGGTCGGCCTGGCCCTCGACATCCTGCGCAGCCTCGGCAGCGAAATCGACCGGCAGACCGAGGCCGGCGAGGTCGGCGAGGTCGAACGAGGCCCGAGAAAGCCCTCTGAGGCGGCCTCATGAGTGCGTCCCTCACCCTCGTCATCCTGATGGCCGTCCTGTACGCGGCCGGCGTCTACGTGATACTCGAGCGGAGCCTCACCCGGGTGCTTATCGGATTCCTGCTGGTCGGAAACGCCACCAACCTCCTGCTGTTCCTGATGAGCGGCCGCGCAGGCAGCCCACCGATTGTCACCGGTACCGCGACCGATGCGGCCATGGTCGATCCCCTCCCACAGGTGCTCATGCTCACCGCCATCGTCATCAATTTCTGCCTCACAGCCCTGATTCTCGCTCTCATTTACCGCTCCTGGTGGCTGGCTCAACTCGGCGACGAGGGCGAGACCCTCACCGACGAACACACGGCCGAGACCGCTCAAAGCGCCGAGGACTCCTTCCGATCCGTGTCCGCGGATGAAGCGGCCATTCAGGCGGCCCTCGACGCCAGCGAGAAGGAAAGCGCGACGGACAGCCGCGACGAGGGGGCCTCGCCGTGAACGTCCTCGTACCGCTCGTCGTCGCGATCCCGCTTCTGGGTGCCGCGCTCAACCTCTCCCTGGGTCGACGCCGCGTTCAACAGGTCACGGTGAGTGTCGTGGTGCTGACGGCCGTCGCCGTGATCAGCACGGTTCTCCTCGTGCAGATCGACGGGGCAGGCCCGGCCGTCGTGGAGGTCGGCGGATGGGAAGCCCCGTGGGGAATCGTGCTCGTCGTCGACCGATTGTCGGCGATCATGCTCCTCATCTCGGCGCTGATGCTGCTCGGCGTTCTCCTGTTCGCGATCGGGCAGGGCATCGTCGACAGCGACCGTGACACTCCCGTCTCGATCTTCCACCCCACCTACCTCGTGCTGGCGGCCGGCCTGTTCAACGCGTTCATCGCGGGTGACCTGTTCAACCTGTACGTCGGCTTCGAAATGCTGCTCTCGGCCAGTTACGTGCTTCTGACGCTCGGCGGCACCGGCGCGCGCATCCGGGTGGCCGTCACCTACATCGTGGTCAGCCTGGTGTCGTCACTGCTGTTTCTCAGCGCTGTCGCGCTGGTCTACGGGGCGACAGGCACGGTGACCATGGCGCTGATCGCCGAGCGCGCGGCGGACCTCCCGGCCGATGTACAGCTCATCCTCAATCTGCTGCTCCTGCTGGCCTTCGGCGTCAAGGCGGCCGTCTTCCCTCTCTCATTCTGGCTGCCGGACTCCTATCCGACCGCTCCGGCGCCGGTCACCGCAGTTTTCGCCGGCCTGCTGACGAAGGTCGGCATTTACGCCATCATCCGCACCCAGACGCTGCTCTTCCCCGACAGCCCGCTGTCGGTCCCGCTCATGGTGGTCGCATTCCTGACCCTGCTCGTGGGCATCCTTGGTGCCCTCGCGCAGGCGGACATCAAGCGGCTGCTGTCGTTCACGCTGGTCAGCCACATCGGCTACATGATCTTCGGCATCGCCCTGGGCACGCAGCTGGCGATCGGTGCGACCATCTACTACGTGGTGCACCACATCACCGTTCAAACCGCCCTCTTCCTCTGCGCCGGACTCATCGAGCGGGCCGGCGGCACGACGTCGCTCGCGCGGCTTGGCGGGCTCCTGAAGGCGGCGCCATTTGTTGCGCTACTCTTCTTCGTTGGCGCGCTCAACCTCGGCGGAATCCCCCCGTTCTCCGGCTTTCTGGGTAAGGTCGCCCTGTTTCGGGCCGGAGCCGAACTGGGCGATCCGCTCACCTTCGTGCTGATCGCCGGCGGTGCTGCGACGTCGCTGCTCACGCTCTACGCGCTCTCCCGGGTCTGGAACATGGCGTTCTGGCGCTCCAGCGCCGAGGCCGAAGTCTACGAATCACCGATGCTCGACCGTCTCATCGAAGATCCGCAGGACGAGGGCACGGTCACGACCCGGTCAATCTCGCCGCTGATGATCGGCGCAACGACGGCCCTCCTGGCCCTGACCGTCGGCCTCACCGTTTTCGCTGGGCCGGTGTTCGATCTCACCGCCCGCGCCGCGGCCAACATAGCGGATCCGGCCACCTACATCCGCGCGGTCTTCCCGGACGGAACGCCATGATCACACCCAAGCAACGCCGCGCGGAGTTATTGAACGAGGTGCCGCTCTTCCTCGGTCTCGTGGTGCTCTGGATGCTCCTCTGGGGCAGCTTCTCCGTGCTCACGGTCGTCACCGGGCTGCTCCTGGCGAGCGTCGTATCGATCGGTTTCTACCTCCCCGCGGTGGAGCTGGGCCTGCGCCTGAACCCCTGGTTCGCCCTCCTCTTTCTCTCCCGCCTCCTCGTCGATATCGCGAGCGGCTCCGTGCAGGTGGCCGTCCTCGCGCTCGCGCCGCGGTACCGGGCCAGCAACGCCATCGTCGCCGTTCGCCTGCTCAGCCGCAGCGATCTCGTCTTGACGTTGACCGGCATATCAACCTCGATTGTGCCCGGCGCGATCGTGGTCGACGTCGACAGGGAGCGTTCGACGCTCTACCTGCACATCCTGAACGTGCAGGCGGAGAGCCAGATCGACCGGTTCAGGCGGTCTGTGCTCGCCCAGGAGGGCCGCATCATCATGGCCATCGGATCCCGCGGCGACGTCGAAAGTCTCCGTCGGACGAAACGAGAGCGTAGAGGAGTCTCCTGATGGGAATCGTGGCCGTCGTTGCCGGGGTGCTGTTCGGGGGTGGCGCCCTGTGCGCCCTCTATGGAATCGTGCGCGGGCCCACCGTGCTGGACCGGGTGATAGCCGCGGACGTGCTGGTGGCGACCGTGATTTGTGCGCTCGGCGCCGAGATGGCCTTCAATCGGCACGCCGACACGCTCCCGGTGCTGCTCGTGCTCGCGCTGTTCGCGGTTCTCGGGTCCCTCAGTGTGGCCCGCTTCCTTCCCGTGACGAGCACCGAATGAGCGAGGAACTGCGCGACGTGATTGCCGCCGTGCTGGTGCTGACCGGGGCGATGATGTGCTTCGCCGCGGGGATCGGCCTGATCCGTTTTCCCGACGTGCTCGCCCGACTGCACGCCGCCACGAAACCGCAGATCTTCGGGCTGATGGCCATCACGGCAGATGTGGCCATCAACAACTTCACGGTCGGCACGATCACGCTCGTGATCGCCGTCGTCGTTTTCCAGGCGCTCACGGCCCCCGTCGTCGGCCACCTCGTCGCACGCGCCGCCTACGAGTCCCGCCACGTGCGCGAGGACGTGCTGATTCTCGACGAGCTCCGCAATCGCCCCGACTGATATGATCGTTCGTGTCGTAACTGGCGTAGCACGAAGATGGGTCACCATCGGGGAGCGACTGACACGGTTAGTGGCCGCACGCCTGGGCCGCAGCATCCATTCATATGTCTAAGGAGACACCCGTGTCCGCAGTGCAAGCCACCTCCGTGCCGTCCACGTTCAACGAGTCGCTCGAGACCGTTGACCCAGAGATCGCCGCCGTCCTCGAGCAGGAGCTCGGTCGCCAGCGCGACTACCTCGAGATGATCGCCAGCGAGAACTTCGTCCCCCGCGCCGTCCTGCAGTCGCAGGGTTCCGTACTCACCAACAAGTACGCCGAGGGCTACCCCGGGCGCCGCTACTACGGCGGCTGCGAGTACGTCGACGTCGCAGAGCAGCTCGCGATCGACCGGGCCAAGGCGCTGTTCGGTGCCGAGTACGCCAATGTGCAGCCGCACTCCGGTGCCACCGCGAACGCCGCCGTTCTCTCCGCCATCGCCACGCCAGGCGACACCATCCTCGGCCTCGAACTCGCCCACGGTGGTCACCTCACCCACGGCATGAAGCTCAACTTCTCCGGCAAGCTGTACAACCCGGTCGCCTACGGCGTCGACCCGGAGACGTTCCGCGTCGACATGGATGTCGTGCGTGACAAGGCCCTCGAGCACAAGCCGAAGGTCATCATCGCCGGCTGGTCCGCTTACCCGCGCCACCTCGACTTCGCGGCCTTCCGCAACATCGCCGACGAGGTCGGCGCCCTGCTCTGGGTCGACATGGCCCACTTCGCCGGGCTCGTCGCCGCCGGGTTGCACCCGTCCCCGGTGCCCCACGCCGACGTCGTCTCCAGCACCGTGCACAAGACCCTCGCCGGTCCCCGCTCCGGTTTCATCCTCTCCCGCGACATGCAGCTGGCCAGGAAGCTCAACTCAAACGTCTTCCCCGGCCAGCAGGGCGGGCCGCTCATGCACGTGATCGCTGCGAAGGCGACCGCGTTCAAGCTCGCGGGCGAACCCGAATTCAAGGAACGCCAGGAGCGCACCCTGCGCGGTGCCAGCATCCTCGCCGACCGTCTCACCGCCGACGATTCGAAGGCCGGCGGCGTTGACGTACTCACCGGCGGCACCGACGTGCACCTCGTGCTCGCCGACCTCCGTAACTCGCCGATCAACGGCCAGCAGGCCGAAGACGCGCTGCACGAGGTTGGCATCACGGTCAACCGCAACGCCGTGCCGTTCGACCCGCGCCCGCCGATGGTCACCAGCGGCCTCCGGATCGGCACGCCGGCACTGGCCACGCGCGGCTTCGGCGACGCGGAGTTCACGGTCGTGGCCGATGTCATCGCCGAGGCCCTCAAGCCCGACGCCGACATCCAGGGCCTCCGCGTTCGCGTGAAGGCCCTCACCGACGCGTTCCCGCTCTACCCGGGCCTCCAGCAGTAGCGTCCATACCTCCCGCACCTGAAAACGGTCGGTGCCAATTCGACGGAGATGTGGGCGAAAAGCCGGCTGGCGGCCTCCGCCACCCGTGCCCCGGCCGTATCTCCGTCGATTTGGCGTTTACGACAGAATGGATCTCGCATGACGGCAATCACTCTGGACGGCGTGGCAACCGCTTCGGCGGTCAAGGGCGAACTGGCAGAGCGGATCGCGATCCTGCGTGCGCAGGGCATCGTCCCCGGGCTCGGCACGCTCCTCGTGGGGAGCGACCCGGGTTCCCTGTCGTACGTCGCGGGAAAGCACCGCGACTGCGCGGAGGTCGGCATCGAGTCGATCCGCATCGACCTGCCAGCGGCGGCGACATCCGCCGACGTGCGCGCGGCCATCGCCGACCTCAATTCGAGCCGCGAGGTGACCGGATACATCATCCAGTTGCCGCTCCCGGTCGGGCATGACGACAACGCCATGCTCGAACTCATCGATCCGGCGAAAGACGCCGACGGCCTGCACCCGACCAACCTCGGCCGGCTGGTTCTCGGCATCGAGGGTGAATTGCAGTCGCCGCTTCCGTGCACCCCGGCCGGGATCGTTGAGCTGCTGCGCCGCTACGACGTGCCCATCGTCGGCCGCAAGGTCGTTGTGATCGGCCGCGGTCTCACCGTCGGGCGTCCGCTCGGTCTGCTCTTCACCCGCAAGGGGCTGGATGCCACGGTCACGCTCACGCACTCGCGTACCGTCGATCTGGCCGACGAGGTGCGCCGTGCCGACATCGTCGTTGCCGCTGTCGGTGTGCCGCACCTGGTGAAGGCCGACTGGATCAAGCCGGGTGCAGCCGTACTCGACGTCGGCATCACCCGGGTGACCGAGCCGGAGACCGGCAAGGGCACACTGACCGGTGACGTGCATCCGGACGTCGCTGCCGTCGCGGGGCATCTCTCGCCGAATCCGCGCGGTGTCGGCCCGATGACCCGCGCGATGCTGCTGAGCAACGTGGTCAAGGCCGCCGAACGAGCCCTCGGCAGGTAGCCGGGCGGGATGCATCCGAGGGAATATGTGATGACAGCGAAAGGGGTCTTCCCAGTGGATCGCGAATCGGTGCGCGACGCGCACACCGTCAGGCTGGCCATGCTCCAGGCCCGGGCGGAACCGCTGGCGATCGCCGAGAACATCGCCCTGATCGACGCCTACGCCCGCGAGGCACGCGAAGCCGGGGCGGACCTGCTGCTCACCCCGGAGCTGTTCGCCACCGGCTACGCGCCGGCGCTGATCGCCCAGTCCGTCTCGGAGGAGGCGGCCGCGGACATCCGCGAGTCGCTCCGGGCCATCGCGGCCAACCGGGACATCGCGCTTGCCTTCAGCGCTCCGGGGCCCGGGCCCGTCGACGCCAGGCACATCACGGCAACCCTCGTCGACAAGACCGGCACCGTGGTTCTCGCCTACGAGAAGTCGCATCTCTTCGGCCCGGATGAGGCGTCCAGTTTTCGGCCGGGAGGCGAGGCGCCCCCTGTCGCCGAGCTGCTGGGCCTGCGGATGTCGCTACTCATCTGCTACGACGTCGAGTTCCCGGAGACGGTACGTGCCGCCGCGGTCCGCGGCGCCCAGGTCGTGCTGGTACCGACCGCGCTGACCTCGGGCTACGAGAAGGTCGCCCGGGTACTCGTTCCCGCCCGTGCACTCGAGAACTCCGTGACCGTCGCCTACTCAAACCATGTCGGCGTCGAAGACGGCCTCGACCTGGCGGGGGCGAGCGTCGTCGCCGGGCCGGACGGGACCGTCATCGTGGACGCGGGGACCGCCACCGGCCTCGTCTACGCCGACCTGTCGATTCCCGACGTGGACGTGGACTACCTCGCGGACCTCAGACCAGGGCTCTACCGTGCCTGGGATCAGACCCGCACGAACCAGGAAACAGAGCAATGACCCTCGCTACCAATCTGCCGCACTCCCCACTCTCCGGTGAGTCCGGCGGGCTGCCCCTGACCATGCTCAACCCGGACTTCCCGTTCAGCTACGACCACTATCTGGCGCACCCAGCCGGGCTCGGCGACGTGCCCGCGCTCAAACACGGCACGAAAGTCGCCGTCGTCGGCGCCGGGCTGTCGGGCGTGATCGCCGCATACGAACTCCTCAAGCTGGGCCTGCACCCCGTCGTCTTCGAGGCGGATCGCATCGGCGGACGGATGAAGACGCAGGGCTTCGCCGCCGCACCAGACGTCGTCGCCGACCTCGGCGGAATGCGCTTCCCCGAATCCGGTCGAGCGTTCTATCACTACGTCGACACCGTGGGGCTCGAGACCCTGGACTTCCCGAACCCGCTCTCCGACGTCACGCCGAGCACGCTCATCGAGCTCGAGGGCGAGTCATGGTACGCGGAGTCGGACGACGACCTTCCCCCGTTCTTCACCGAGGTGGCCGATGCCTGGCGCCAGGCCCTCCTCGAGGAAGCGGATCTCTCCGCTATCCAGGGGGCGCTCCGACGACGCGATGTGAGCGGGATCAAGCACATCTGGAACAGGCTCGTGGCCGACCTCGACGAGCAGACCTTCTACGGGTTCATCGCCGGCAGCGCGGCATTCAGGAAGAAAAGCTTTGCCCACCGGGAGGCGTTCGGCCAGGTCGGATTCGGTACCGGCGGCTGGGACACCGACTTCTCCAATTCGATCCTCGAGATTCTCCGGGTCGTCTTCACGGATGCCGACGACAAGCATCGCCGCATCGTGGGCGGGGCGCAGCGCCTTCCCGACGGGCTGTGGACGCACGCGCCGGAGAACATCGTGCACTGGCCGGCCGGTACCAGCCTGGCCAGCCTGCATGACGGGGTTCCGCGCGGGGCCGTGGCATCCATCCGGCGCGGCCCGGACGGCGGCATCCAGATCGGCGAAAAGTGGGGGGCGACCAGCGAGTTCGAAGCCGCCATCGTCACCTGCCAGTCGTGGCTGCTCTCCGCGCGCATCGACACCCAGGAGGAGCTGTTCCCGCCGAAACTGTGGACCGCGATCGAACGCAGCCACTACATGCAGTCCTCGAAAACCTTCGTCATGGTGGATCGTCCGTTCTGGAACGACATCGACCCCGAGACCGGCCGCCACGTGCTCAGCATGACCCTCACCGATCGCCTGCCGCGGGCGACGTACCTGATCGACGATGGCCCGGACAAGCCGGCCGTGATCCTGTTGTCATACACCTGGAACGATGACGCGCTGAAGTGGCTCTCACTCACCGCGGACGAACGCACGACACTCATGCTGCACTCGCTGCGCCAGATCTACCCCAAACTGGACATCGGCTCGCACATCGTCGGTGAGCCAATCACCGTCTCGTGGGAGGCCGACCCCAACTTCATGGGGGCGTTCAAGAACAACCTCCCCGGTCACTACCGCTATCAGGAACGTCTCTTCGGGCACTTCATGCAGGAGAAGCTGCCGGATGCCCAGCGCGGAATCTTCCTCGCGGGAGACGACATCTCGTTCACCGCCGGATGGGCTGAGGGTGCCGTCACGACTGCCTTGAACGCGGTCTGGGGAACGGTGAAGCACCTCGGTGGGCGCTCCGCCGCCGACAACCCCGGCCCGGGCGACCTGTGGGAGGAACTCGCGCCGGTCGTCCTGCCCTAGGCCCCCGCACGCGCGGGCCGCGACGGCGGCGGGCGACGGGGGCGGGCGCCGATCAGAGGATGGCTGAACCGTGCAGGGCGGCGTGGCGCAGGTATGCCTCGGCGTTGTGACGGTTGCCGGCGATCTCCTCCGCGCTGAGCTCCCGCCGCACCTTGCCGGGAACCCCGGCAACGAGCGAGCCGGGCGGAACGATGGTGCCCTCGAGCACCACCGCGCCGGCCGCGACGAGGGATCCCGCGCCGATGACTGCGCCATTCATTACCGTGGATGCCATCCCGATCAGCACGTCGTCCTCGATCGTGCAGCCGTGCAGCACCGCGCCGTGACCGACGGAGACGTTGCGGCCCACGGTGAGCGGGTAACCGCGGTCCACGTGGCAGGAGACGTTGTCTTGCAGGTTCGACCCCTCGCCGATGATGATCGGTTCCGCCTCGGCGCGCAACACCGAGTTGTACCAGACGCTAGCCAGGTCGGCCAGGGTGACGTGGCCGACAAGGACCGCGCCGCTTGCCACGAACGCCGTGTCTGCGACGCTCGGGGCGGGAGTGTTCGGGAGCGCGATGATGCGCGCGGAGGGGTCGATTGCCATACCGGCAGCCTAGCGTCGGCGCCATGTTCCGCTAGGCGGTGCCCACGGCGCGGGTCCGTCTAAACTCTCCGGCATGGGAAACACCGAGCATCCGTCCGTCGACCGCGTTCGAGATGCCCTGCGCGAGCAGGGGCTCGACCCGGAGATCAGGTGGTTTGACGACGCCGTCACGACCGCGAAGGCGGCGGCGGATGCCCTCGGGATCACGGTCGGCGCCATCGCCAACTCGCTCATCTTCACCCTCGACGACGAACCGCTGCTCGTTCTCACCTCCGGCGCCCACCGCGTCGACGCGGAGTGGCTGGGGGAGCGCCTCGGCGGATCGATCGGACGCGCGACCAAGGACGTCGTCAGGCGAGCGACCGGCCAGGTGATCGGCGGTGTCGCCCCGGTGGGGCATCCCGCGCCCGTGCGCACTCTTGTCGACGTCGCGCTGGCCGAGTTCCCCGTCGTGTGGGCGGCCGCGGGGCACGCCCGAACGGTCTTCCCCACGTCGTTCGAGGAGCTCCTGCGCATCACCGGCGGCGAGGCCACCCCCGTCGAGCCCTGAGGCGCCACCGCATTCCCCCGCCATCAGCCGCGGCGCCGCACCCTGATCCGACATCCCAGACGACCGCGGCGCTCACCGTAGACTCGCCCGTGTCGGCACTCCGCCCGAGAACTTCGATGACGAACACTTGACAGAGGATCCTCAATGCGCGCTCGACATGTACTTCCCGCCGTCCTGGCCGTGGCCGCACTGGTGCTCACGGGGTGTGTGGACAACTCCACGCCAACCACCGCCGACAAGTCCGGTGACGCCGCCATCGGGACCGTGGCCATCGACACGGCCGCTGTCGCGCTGCTCCCCGCCGACATGGCCAAGGAGGGCGTTCTCGTCATCGGCACCAGCCCGAACTACGCGCCGAACGAGTTCAAGAACGATGCCGGCGAACCGATCGGGTGGGCCATCGAGATGAGCGACGCGCTCGCCGCGAAACTGGGCCTGAAGCCCGAGTACACGATCGCGAACTTCGAAAACATCATTCCCAACATTGCCGGCGGCAGGATCGACGTCGGCGAGTCCTCCTTCACCGACAACACGGAGCGGCAGAAGCAGGTCGACTTCGTGAACTATTAAATTGCGGGCGTCCAGTGGGCCTCGGCCGCCGGGAAAACGGTCGACCCCGACGATGCGTGCGGACTGAGGGTCGCCGTGCAGGCCACAACGTGGCAGGACACCGTCGAGATTCCGGGAAAGAGCGACGCCTGCGTCGCCGCGGGCAAGGACCCAATCAAGAGGGTCGCCCTCGACACGCAGGATGCCGCCGCGAACGCCGTCGCGCTCGGCCAGGCCGACGCGTTCAGCGCCGACTCGCCGGTGACCCTCTACGGGATCGAGAAGCTGAAGGGCAAGCTGCAGCCCGCCGGGAAGACGTTCGACGCCGCTCCCTACGGGCTGGCGGTCAGGAAGGACTCGGGGATGGCCGAGGCCGTGCAGATGGCCCTGCAATCGATGGTCGATGACGGCTCGTACGGGAAGATCCTCAAGGCCTGGGGCGTCTCCGATGGCGGACTTCAGACAATCACGATCAACGCCGGCGGCTAGGGAAGACGGGCTCCGGGCCGGCCCCGCGGCAATAGGCTGGTGCCATGAGAGCCGCAACGGGTGTCGCAACGGGAGTTCAGTTCGAGTTGAAGGCCGAGACCCCGAGCGGGTCGGCGACGGCCGTCATTACCGAGGTCGCGGCCGGCATCCGCGCATATTCCGTGAACGGCATAGACCTGGTTGAAACGTTCCCGGCGATGTCGGGGCCGCCGAAGGGCGCCGGGATCGTCCTGGTGCCGTGGCCCAACCGCATCCGCGACGGCAGCTGGACGCAGCGCGGCGTGACCCGGCAACTCGCCCTGAGCGAACCGGCACTGCGTAACGCCAGCCACGGTCTGCTCCGGTTCGCGCCGTACCGCGAGGTGGGGCGCACGAACAGTTCGGTCACCCTGGCCGCCACCGTCTTCCCGCAGACCGGTTACCCGTTCCAGCTCGACACGGAGGTGACGTACACGCTCGTCGCCGACGGGCTCGAGGTCACCCACGCGCTCCGCAACGTTGGCGAGGCGGATGCCCCGGTCGCCCTCGGCACCCACCCCTACCTCAAGATCGGTGGCGTGCCCACCGGCGACCTCGTGCTCCGCCTCGCCGCCGGCACGCACATCGACGTCGACGACCGCAAGAACGCCGTCGGTGAAAGCCAGGTGGACGGAACCCCGTTCGACCTCCGTGCCGGTCGCCCGGTGGGGGACCTCGACCTCGACGACGGCTTCGGCGCCGTGGACATCGTGGCCGGCCGCGGCGAGCATTCGTTGACCGCCCCCGACGGGCGGAAGGTCATCCTCTGGGGCGACGAGAACATGCGCTACGTTCAGGCGTTCACCCCGCGGAACTTCCCGATCACCGTCGGCGACGCCGAACCCGTCCTCGGACAGGCCGTCGCGATCGAACCCATGACCGCGCCGGCAGACGCCTTCAACTCGGGCACCGGGCTGCGCTGGCTCGCACCCGGCGAGTCCTGGACCCTCCGCTGGGGCATCCGTCACGCGGGCTTCTAGGACAGCACGTCCCTGACCAGCGACTCGTTCTCGCTCTTCCGGGTGCGCAACAGTGCGTACCCGCCGGCGAGCAGCGCGAACGGCAGCACCACGAGTACCCAGCCGATCCCGCTGAGGCCCCAGGGTGTCACGGTCGGGTCGACGCCCTCGGCGACGGTCCCGGCCAGGAGCCCGAACCGCGACATCAGCAAATACTCGCCGAGGATCAGGCCGATGGTTGCCAGGATGGGCGCGATGAGCGTCTGGAAGATATTCTCGG
>JBDTAA010000169.1:0-4332 GCA_039924805.1 Cryobacterium sp. | reverse complement strand
TTGAACGAAATTTGGGTGGTGGCGCTGCGTTCGAAGATCTGGGCGACGTTGGTGATGTTGGCGCCCTGCTCGATCGAGCCGAGCACCTTGGGCACCCACGAGATCGCGTAGTCGACGTCGCCGGAGGCCAGCACGTCCTGCGGGACGATGTCGGCTCCGCCCTCCATGATCGTGACGTCGAGGCCTTCGTCCTCATAGAAGCCCTGGTCGACGGCCGCGTAGTAGCCGGCAAATTGGGCCTGGGCCACCCACTGCAGCTGAAGCGTGACCGGCGTGAGTTTGCCGTCCTTCGCTCCGTCTGTTCCGGTGCCGGTGCCGGTGCTGCAACCGGTGAGGGCGAGCGCGCTGGCCGTGACGAGGATTCCGAACGTGCCGAGCCATTTTCTGCTGTGTTTCATGACTACCTCTCTTGTTTCGGGTGACTACTCATGGTGAGGGTGACTCGCCGGACCGCGGCTGCGGCCGAACATCTATCCATTCGTGCGCCGGCTGACCAGCTTCTCGAGGCCGAGTGCTGCGGCGTAGAACAGCAGCCCCAGCAGAACGGAGCCGAGCACGTAGGCCCAGGCGAGCCCGTAGTTGCTGCCGGAGGCCGAGGAGGTGATCGACTTGCCGAGGCCGCCAACCGGGCCGCCGAAGTACTCGGCGATCAGGGCCGAGATCACGGCGAGGGACGACGCAATCCGGAGGCCCGTGAAGACGAAGGGCAGGGCCGTGGGCAGGGTGACGGACTTCGTCGCCTGCCAGCTCGTCACCGCGTAGGAGCGCATCAGGTCGCGGTGCACCGGTCGAACCTGGCGCAGGCCCTTAAGGGTGTTGAAGTACACCGGAACGAAGACCGCGAGCCCGGCCACGATCTGTCTGGCCGTCTCCGCCCCGGCGCCGAACATCGTGTACAGCACGGGCGCGAGCGCCACAATCGGCACCACGGCGATCGACGCGACGATCGGGGCGCCCATCTCGTCTACGATGCGCAAAAGCGCCGCGACGATCGCGGCGAGGATGCCGAGCACCGCGCCGACGAGGAGACCGATCAGGGCGTTCCGGCCGGTGACCGTCATGCCGTTGACGACATTCTGCAGGTTCGCGGCGAATTCCCCGCCGATCAGGAAGGGCCCCGGCAGGATGAACGACTTGATCTCGAACGCGACGACGGCCCACTGCCAGAGGAGAACTGCAGCGACGCCGAGCAGCACCGGCGCAAGCGCCGTGCGCGCCAGCCCCGCCGCCGAGATCGACCCTGGCCTCATCGCGTCTCTACCCCCCTGGCGCCCGCCGGTGCCGCACCGTGCAGAAGCTCGCGCACCGCTCTCACACCCTGGAAGAACGACTCGTCCTCCCGCAGGTTCTCGCCCCGCTGGGCCTGGTCGCCGAGGCTGACGCTGAGCACGTCCCGGATGCGGCCCGGTCGGGGCGACATGACGACGACGCGGTCGGAGAGGAACACGGCCTCGGGGATGGAATGCGTGACGAAAACGACGGCCGCGCGCGTCTCGGCGCAGATGCGCACCAGCTCGTTCTGCATGCGCTCACGGGTCATCTCGTCGAGCGCCCCGAACGGCTCATCCATCAGGAGCAGGCTCGGGCTCTCGGCCAGCGACCGGGCGATCGCGACACGCTGCTGCATCCCACCCGAGAGCTGGTCTGGATATTTGTCGGCGAAGTCGGAGAGGCCCACAAGGGCGATCAGGTCGGCTGCCCTCGCCCGCCGCACCGGCTTGGAGGTTCCGTGCAGCTCGAGCGGCAGCTCGATGTTGCCGGCCACCGTTCGCCAGGGCAGCAGGCCGGCCTGCTGGAAGGCGATGCCGTAGTCCTGGTCTATTCGAGCCTGCCTGGCCGCCTTGCCGAAGACCTTGATCTCTCCGGCCGTGGGGGTGTCAAGGTCCGCGATCAGGCGCAGAAGCGTGCTCTTGCCACAGCCGCTGGGCCCGATCAGGGACACGAATTCGCCGGGCGCGACGGTGAGGCTCACGTTGTCGAGCGCGGTGACGTCCGCACCCTTCCGGACCGTGAAGACGCGGCTCACGCCGGTCACGTCGACGGCGAGCGCGGCGGGCTGGGCTGAGTGGTTGTTCATGCTGCTACTTCTCCTCTGCGGAAACGACGAAGAAAGAGGCCGATCAGAGCAACGAATCCGGCGGCGACGAGACCAACGGCGATGGACCCGAATATCGGCGCCCAGGGTTTGCCTGGATCGCCCCCGGCCGCGCCGGCGTATTCGACGATGAGTCGACCGATCCCGCCGCGGAGGCCGATCGAGACCTCGGCCACGACGGTGCCGATGACGGCGCTGGCAGCGGCCAGGCGAAGGGCCGGCAGCAGGTAGCCGATGCTCGCGGGCAGCCGCAGGCGCCAAAGCGTCTTCCACCAGCCGGCCGCGTAGCAGCGCATGAGGTCGACATGATTCGCGTCCGGTGAGGCGAGCCCGCGGAGCGCGCCGACCGCCACCGGGAAGAAGGCGAGGTACGACGCGATCAGGGCAACCGACATCCAGCTCTCCCAGGTGAATTCACCGAACCGGATCTGCGACCCCCAGCGACGCACCAGCGGGGCGAGAGCGATAAGCGGGACGGTTTGGCTGAGCACGACCCACGGCAACACCGCCGATTCGGCCAGCCGGAACCGCTGCATGAGGAGCGCGAGCAGCAGGCCGACCGTGACCCCTGCGAGCCAGCCGACCGCGGCGATTCCGAGGGTGAACAATGAGCCCTCCAGCACCGCCTGCCAGAGCGGGATGGCGTTCGAGGCCCCCGTGACCGGCTCGAAGGCGCGCGCGACCATCACCCAGACGTGCGGCATGGCGAGGTCGCTCGTGCGCGGCAGGATCGTGATTCCGCCGACGACGATCCCCTCGGCGGGACCGACCAGTTTGTAGAGCTCCCAGAGCGCCGCGAGCACGGCGACGCCCAGCGCCCCGGTGAGGATGCGCCGACCCTGCACCTGCCCGCGACGCGCCTGGGTCATGCCTTGGCCACGATGTGTTCGGCCATGGCGGGGATCACGCTTTCCCCGTAGACGCGCATCGTCTCTTCCTTGTTGTCGTGCTGCAGGTAGCCGGCGAACTGGTCGACGCCGATGGCCTTGAGGGCCTGGAGCTTCTCGATGTGCTGCTCGGCCGTGCCGAGCAGGCAGAACCGGTCAACGATCTCGTCCGGCACGAAGTCGGCGTGCACGTTGCCGGCGCGCCCGTGCTGGTTGTAGTCGTAGTCCTCGCGGCCCTTGATGTAGTCGGTGAGCGCCTTCGGCACGGACGAATCCGCGCCGTATTTGGCGACGATGTCGGCCACGTGGTTCCCAACCATGCCGCCGAACCAGCGGCACTGGTCGCGCATGTGTTCCCAGTCCTCGCCGATGTACATCGGTGCGGCCACGCAGAACTTGACCGACATCGGGTCACGCCCGACGTTGGCCGCGGCATCCCTCACGGTCTTGATCATCCACTGGGCCACGTCGAGGTCGGCCAGCTGCAGGATGAACCCGTCGCCGACCTCGCCGGCGAGCTTGAGGGCGAGCGGGCCGTACGCCGCCACCCACACGTCGAGGGTGGAGCCCCGGCTCCACGGGAACTGCAGGGTCGCGCCGTTGTATTCGACCGAGCGCGAGTTGCCCAGCTCACGGATGACGTGCACGGACTCGCGAAGCGCCTTCAGCGTGGTGGGCGCGCCATTGATCACGCGCACCGCCGAGTCGCCGCGGCCGATGCCGCAGATCGTGCGGTTGCCGTACATCTCGTTGAGGGTCGCGTAGACCGACGCGGTCACGGTCCAGTCCCGCGTGCCCGGGTTGGTGACCATGGGCCCGACGATGATGTTGTTGGTCTCGGCGAGGATCCGGCTGTAGATCACATAGGGTTCTTGCCACAGCAGGTGCGAGTCGAAGGTCCACACGTGGCTGAAGCCGTGTGCCTCAGCCAGCTTGGCGAGTTGCACGGTCCGGGCGGACGGTGGGTTGGTCTGGAGTACTGCTCCGAAGTCCATCTGCTTCCCGCCTAGATCAGGTACTGGCTCAGGCCGCGTTTGACGAACTGGCCGTCACCCTTGGCTCCGAGGTACGCATTGTTGTCGATGACGACCTTGCCGCGGGAGAGCACGGTATCGACGTGGCCGTCGATCTCGTAGCCTTCCCAGGCGGAGTAGTCCATGTTCATGTGGTGCGTCTTCTCGTAGCCGATCGACGTGTGGCCGTTGGGATCGTAGATGACGATGTCGCCGTCCGCTCCGGGCTGGATGACGCCCTTCTTGCCGTACAGGCCGAACATCCGCGCGGGTGTCGTCGAGGTGATTTCCACCCAGCGCTCCAGCGTGATGCGGCCGTTGACAACACCCTGGTAGA
>JBDTAA010000168.1:0-8858 GCA_039924805.1 Cryobacterium sp. | reverse complement strand
ATATGGCGCAGTGGCGCGAGGAACCCGACGGCACGCTGGTGCTGCTGGAAAACCACTGCCCGATCTGCGCCGCCGCCGCCGTCGGCCCAGACGTGCGCGCCCAGTTCCCGTGCCGCGGCGGCGGTTTCGAGCACCGCGGAGAACTGCGGGCGGCCGACGGCTGTCATCATGCGTGTCGTGCACATTGCGCCGGGTCCGACACCGACCTTCACGATTGTGGCGCCGGCCTTCACGAGGTCGCCGACGGCATCCGCGGTCACCACGTTGCCGGCCACGATCGGGAGACCGAGGTTCAGCTGGGCGACGATCTTGAGGGCCTTGATCATGCCCTCCTGATGGCCGTGCGCTGTGTCGATCACGAGGACGTCGACGCCGGCCGCGGCGAGCGCTCTGGCCTTGGCCGCGATGTCACCGTTGAGGCCCAGCGCCGCCGCCACCCGCAGGCGCCCGCGCGCATCAAGTGCCGGCGGGTACAGGGTGGAGCGCAGGGCGCTCTTGCGGCTGAGCGTGCCGACGATCGCGCCGTGGTGCAGCACCGGCGCGAAGTCGAGGTCGGCGGCTGCCATCAAATCGAACGCGCTGCGCGGCCCGTCGAGGTCGTCGGCGTCGAGCGAGGGAAGCGAGCCGTGGAGCAGATCGCCGAGGCGGGCATCCGGAAGGGCGCTCGCCAGCCGGGAGGCGACGATACAGCCGAGGTAGCCGCCGCGGGCATCCTTGATGACGATGCCCTGCCCGTCGGCGGGTGGCACCTGGGTGAGCGCCGTGGCAACCGTATCGTCGGGCGCGAAGACGAACGGCGTATCGAAGCGCGTGGATTGGTCCTTCACCCATCGGATGGCGGAGTCGAGGTCTTGCAGGTGCATGTCCTGCGGCAGCACGCCCAGTCCGCCGCGGCGCGCGAGCGCGGCCGCCAGGCGCGGGCCGGTCACGGAGTTCATGTTCGAGGAGACGATGGGAAGCGTGGCTCCCGTCCCGTCTCCCGGCGCCAGGGACACATCGAGCCGGCTCGTGACGGCCGATTTGCTCGGCACGAGAAAGACGTCGGAGTAGGTCAGGTCGTTGCTGGGAAGCGCGCCATAGAACTGCATGGCAACAAAGCTACCCCTCGCGCCGATGATCGCGGCAGCGCTCTGTGGGATTAGGCTGGACGGGCAGACTGACCCGGCGGTCCTGTGCTTGCCCGGGACTTCAGAATCAAACGTAGAGAGTGGGCGATCGGCTTGTCTAGCCAGTTGACCGGTGGTGGATCCGACGAGACAACGTCGGGCGAATTCGGAGCGAATGAGTGGCTCGTCGACGAGCTGTACGAAAGGTACCTTGTCGACAAGTCCCTGGTCGACGAGTCGTGGTGGCCGATCCTGGAGAGCTACCACCAGACCGCGACCAGCGGCGCGCCGGAAACCGATGCGCCGGCAGCGCCCCAGGGAACGCCTCCTGCCGCCCCTCCGGCCCAGTCCGCCCCTCCGGCCCAGTCCGCCCCTCCCGCCGAGTCCGCTCCCCCGGCCGAGTCCGCTCTCCCGGCGACCGCGGCCGTCACACGGCCGGCCTCCCCTGCGGCGCGCACCACGTCGATCGCCGCGAAGCCGGTGCCGGTGCCGGCCGATGCGCCGATCACCAGCCCCCAGGCCGTCATTCCGGCCGGCGAGGCCCCGGTGGCCCAGGACGTCGTCACGCCCCTCCGCGGCATGTCGAAGAGCCTGGCGGCGAACATGGCCGCGAGCCTCACCGTCCCGACGGCCACGAGCGTGCGCACGATCCCGGCGAAGCTGCTGATCGACAACCGCATCGTGATGAACAACCACATGAAGAGGGCCCGCGGCGGCAAGGTGTCGTTCACCCACCTCATCGGTTGGGCCCTGATCCGTGCCCTTGAGATGTTCCCCAGCCAGAACGTCTACTACGGCGAGGTCGACGGCAAGCCGTCGGTCATCGCCCCCGCCCACGTGGGACTCGGCATCGCCATTGACCTCCCGAAGCCCGATGGCACCCGATCCCTGATGGTTCCGGCGGTCAAGCGCGCGGACACGATGACGTTCGGTGAATACCTCTCCGCCTACGAAGACCTCGTCACGCGGGCCCGCAAGGGCAAGCTGACGGCCGACGACTTCTCCGGCGCGACCGTCTCGCTGACCAACCCCGGCGGCATCGGCACCGTTCACTCCGTGCCGCGCCTGATGAAGGGCCAGGGCTGCATCATCGGCGCCGGCGCCCTCGACTACCCGGCGGAATTCCAGGGCGCGAGCGTCAAGACGCTCACCGGCCTGGCCATTTCCAAGACCATCACGCTGACCAGCACCTACGACCACCGGGTCATCCAGGGTGCCGGCTCCGGCGAGTTCCTCAAGATCGTGCACGAGCTTCTCATCGGCCAGCACAACTTCTACGAGGACATCTTCGCCGCGCTGCGGATCCCGTACGACCCGATCCACTGGGCGCCGGACATCAGCGTCGACCTGGCCAGCGCCGTCGACAAGACCGCCCGCGTGCAGGAACTCATCAACGCCTTCCGTGTGCGCGGCCACCTGATGGCCGACATCGACCCGCTCGAGTACACCCAGCGCAGGCACCCCGACCTCGACATCGCCAATCACGGCCTCACCTTCTGGGATCTGGACCGTGAATTCGTGACCGGCGGCTTCGGCGAGAAGCGGTTGATGCTCCTCCGCGACATCCTGGGCGTGCTCCGCGACTCCTACTGCCGCACAACAGGCATCGAGTACATGCACATCCAGGACCCGGCCCAGCGCAAGTGGGTGCAGGACAAGATGGAGAAGGCGTACGTCAAGCCCACCCACGACGAGCAGATGCGCATCCTCGGCAAGCTCAACGAGGCCGAGGCGTTCGAGACGTTCCTGCAGACGAAGTACGTCGGCCAGAAGCGGTTCAGCCTCGAGGGCGGCGAATCGACCATCGCGCTGCTCGACTCGATCCTGCAGGGCGCGGCCGACCACAAGCTCGACGAGGTCGCGATCGGGATGGCCCACCGTGGCCGGCTGAACGTGCTCACCAACATCGCCGGCAAGACGTACGGCGAGATCTTCCGCGAGTTCGAGGGCACCCAGGACCCGCGCACCGTGCAGGGCTCCGGCGACGTCAAGTACCACCTCGGCACCGAGGGCGTATTCCGCGGCGCCGGCGGCGAAGAGGTTTCGGTCTACCTGGCCGCGAACCCGTCTCACCTCGAGGCGGTCGACGGCGTGCTCGAGGGCATCGTGCGGGCCAAGCAGGACCGCAAGCCGATCGGCACGTTCTCGACGCTGCCGATCCTCATCCACGGCTACGCCGCGATGGCCGGACAGGGCGTCGTTCTCGAGACGCTGCAGATGTCGCAGCTGCGCGGATACCGCACCGGCGGCACCATCCACCTCGTCGTCAACAACCAGGTCGGCTTTACCACCCCTCCCGGCGAGGGGCGTTCCTCCGTCTACTCGACCGATGTCGCCAAGACCATCCAGGCACCGATCTTCCACGTCAACGGGGATGACCCGGAGGCCGTGGTCCGTGTCGCGGAGCTTGCCTTCGACTACCGCCAGGAATTCAAGCGCGACGTCGTCATCGACCTCGTCTGCTACCGCCGACGCGGGCACAACGAGGGCGACGACCCCTCGATGACGCAGCCCCTCATGTACAACCTGATCGAGGCGAAGCGCTCGGTGCGGAAGCTGTACACGGAGGCGCTCGTCGGACGTGGCGACATCACCGAGGAGGAGTACGAGGCCTCTCACCGGGACTTCCAGGACCGCCTCGAGCGCGCGTTCATGGAAACGCACGCGGCGCAGACCTCGTC
Organism: Cryobacterium sp.; assembly: GCA_039924805.1. GTDB lineage: Bacteria > Actinomycetota > Actinomycetes > Actinomycetales > Microbacteriaceae > Cryobacterium. The sequence goes on along the minus strand of JBDTAA010000168.1, from coordinate 5,071 downwards.
CACGCCGATCCTCCCCGGCGGGTCGGATGCGGTCGCGCTGGGCGCCCTCGACGACGCCGCGGGAGAGCCGGAGACCACGGGTGTCGCCGAGGGTGTCGTTCACCTCATCGGTGACGCATTCAACAACAAGCCCGACGGCTTCACCGTCCACAACAAGCTGCAGCAACTGCTGCAGAAACGCCTGGACATGAGCCGCAACGGCAACATCGACTGGAGCTTCGGTGAGCTGCTCGCGCTCGGCTCCCTGCTGATGGAGGGCACCCCCGTGCGCTTCGCCGGCCAGGATGCCCGCCGCGGCACCTTCGTGCAGCGCCATGCCGTGCTGCACGACCGGGTCAACGGCCAGGAATGGCTGCCGCTGGCCAACCTGAGCCAGAACCAGGGTCGATTCTGGATCTACGACACACTGCTCAGCGAGTACGCGGCCATGGGCTTCGAATACGGCTACTCGGTCGAACGCGCCGACGCCCTCGTGCTCTGGGAAGCCCAGTTCGGCGACTTCGCCAACGGCGCCCAGACGATCATCGATGAGTTCATCTCGTCGGCCGAGCAGAAGTGGGGCCAGCGGTCATCCGTCGTGCTCCTCCTCCCGCACGGCTACGAGGGCCAGGGCCCTGACCACTCGTCCGCCCGGATCGAGCGCTTCCTGCAGCTGTGCGCCGAGGACAACATGACCGTGGCACGGCCGTCGACGCCCGCGTCGTACTTCCACCTGCTGCGTCGCCAGGCGTACATGCGCCCACGCCGGCCGATGATCGTCTTCACCCCGAAGTCGATGCTGCGCCTGCGCGGCGCGACGAGCGAGGTGGCGGACTTCACGACCGGTAAGTTCGAACCCGTCATCGACGACGCTCGGATCACCGACCGGAGCAAGGTCAAGCGGGTCCTCTTCATGGCCGGCAAGCTCTACTACGACCTCCTGAACGAACTCGAGAAGAACCCGAACCCCGAGATCGCGCTGGTGCGGATGGAACAGTACTACCCGCTGCCCGCCGTCGAACTCAAGCACGTCGCCGAGCTGTACCCCGACGCCGAGCTGGCATGGGTGCAGGACGAACCCGAGAACCAGGGCGCGTGGCCGTTCTTCTATCTCGAGACGAACAAACTCGGGCCGCGGGCCGTCCGGCTCTTCTCGCGGGCAGCGTCCGCGTCGCCGGCAGCCGGTTCGGCCAAGCGTCACGCCGCCGAGCAGGCCGAGTTGCTGCGTCAGGCGCTCACGCTCTAACCGCACGACAGGGAGGGGGCCGCGCCGCCTGGTGCGGCCCCCTCCCTGCGCCGGAACGCGAAACGCCCGGCGGCGTTAGCGGCGGGCCAGCCTGCTCGGCCACCAGATGCCGGGGCCGATGTCCGCGGCGAGCGCTGGCACGAGCAGCGACCGCACCAGGAACGTGTCGAGCAGCACGCCGAAGGCCACGATGAAGGAAATCTGCGCGAGGAACAGGATGGGCAGCACGCCCAGCGCGGCGAACGTCGCGGCCAGCACCACCCCGGCCGAGGTGATCACCCCTCCGGTGGCCACCAGGCCCCGCAGGATGCCGGGCCTCGTGCCGTGCGCGATCGATTCCTCCCTCACCCGGGTCATCAGAAAGATGTTGTAGTCGATCCCCAGGGCGACCAGGAACACGAAACCGAACAGCGGGACGGACGGATCGGCCCCCGGGAAGTCGAACACGCCGTTGAACACCCACGCGGACACGCCGAGCGCCGCGCCAAACGACAGCACGACCGTCGCCACGAGCAATGCAGGGGCGAGGACCGACCTGAGCAGCAGCATCAGGATGACGAGGATCACGCCCAGGATGATTGGGATGATCAACGTGCGGTCGTGGATGGCCGTGTCGTTCGTGTCGATGGCGATGGCCGTCGGGCCTCCCACCAGCACGGCTCCCCCGCCCGTGTCGACTGCCGTGCGCAGTTCACGCACGGTCGCCTCCGCCTCCGGGGAGTCGGCCGCATCCGTGAGGGTCGCCTGGAGCAGGATCTGGCCGCCGACAACCGTGGGCGCCCCGACGGGGGTGCCGGGCGGGCCGAGCGGCTGGAGCCCCTCACCCGTCACGGGCAGGGTTCCGCCGGGGGCATCCGCGCTGACCGAGACCGAGTCGACGCCGTCGGTGGCGAGGATCGCGTCGGCGATGCCCTGCAGCTCGGCCTCAGGCCCGATCACGAGCGTCGGCGTTCCGGAGCCCCCCGGGAAGTGCGCGCCGAGCACGGCCTGGCCGTCCCGCGCGGGAGATTCCCCCAGCACGAAGGCGCTCTGCGGAACGCCGTCGGCCTTCAGCTGCACGATTCCGACGCAGGCGACGGCGAGGAGGAGCGTCGAGGCGATCCAGACCATGCGCGAACGCCGGCTGACCAGCCGGGCGACCGCCGGCCAGAGCCCGCGCGCAGCAGCGCCGACCAGCGCGGGATGAGCCGAGCCGAACTTTGGCCTGATCGGCCAGAACGCGGCGCGGCCCGCCCAGAGCAGCAGGGCGGGAAGCTGGGTCAGCGAGGCCAGGAAGGCGAACGCGATCCCGATCGCGGCGACAGGGCCGAGGGCCTTGTTTGAATTCAGGTCGCTGAAAAGCAGGCAGAGCAGGGCCGCGATGACGGTTCCGGCGGACGCGACGATCGGCTCGAACGCCCCACGCAGGGCCACCCACGTGGCCGCCCACTTCCGTTCATGGTCGCGCAGCGCCTCCCTGAACCGCGACACGTACAGCAGCGAGTAGTCGGTCGCAGCCCCGATCACCAGGATGAACAGGATGCCCTGGGTCTGCCCGGTGAGGATGAGCACATCCGCCCTGGCGAGCTCCACGACCACGAACACGGAGGCGGTGAGCGCGGAGAGGCTCGTGAACAGCACGATCAACGGCAGCAGCGGAGACCGGTAAACAACGATGAGGATCACCAGGACGGCGGCGAGCGCCGTGAGCAGCAGGATACCGTCGATCCCGGCGAAGGCTCCGGTGAGGTCCGCGATCAGCCCGGCGGGCCCGGTGACGTACACGTCCAGGCCGGTGACCTGGTTCGTGGAGAGGTAGTCGCGCATTTCCCCGACCGTATCGGCCGGCCTGATGCCAGGATCGAGGGGAAAGATGATCTCGGCCGCCTGGCCGTCGTCCGACAGGATGACCGGGGACACCCCGGAGGAAACGACGCCGTCGATGGCGGAGAGCGCGGTGGCCTGGTCCGCGATGGCACCCCGGTCCGCGGCGGTCAGGCCGCCGTCACGCTGGTAGACGAGCACGCCCGGGAGCACGTCGCTGCCACGGAAGCCCTCTTGCAGCACCTGCACCCGAGTCGCGTCGGCGCTGGCCGGCAGCTGCTGCGCCAGGTCATTCGTTGCCACGTCGCTGATATTCCCGAACGCCGCACCGCCAGCGCCGAACATGCCGAGCCAGATGAGGATCAGGACCGCGGGGATGAGCACGCGAAGCCAGGCGGGCACACCGGGCTTCGCGGGCGCCCTCGTGCCGCGTGAGGTCGTGACGGGCGTTTTCGCGGCGGGGCGGGCGGTCATGAAACCGAGACTATCCGCCTAACCGTGACTGCACGGCGCCCGGCCTCGTGGGGTCCTCAGTGTTGAGGTCTTCAGTGCCCTGACGCTATCGTGCGCAGCCGGAGCAGCACCTGGTCCCTGAGGTCCTCCGGCGCGGTTTCCTTGCAGGCGCGTTGCACGACCTCGGTCAGCGTCTTGCCCACGAGGTGCTCGTAGCTGCAGTCATCGCACGTCGCCAGATGGTCACGGATATCGGTCGCATCGTCGCCCCGCAGCTCGTTGTGCAGGTATTCCTCGAGTTCGGCCTTGGCCTTCTCGCATCCACAGTCGGTCATTTTTGTGTGCTCCGGGGTTCGTTCTGGGATTGTGTCACGCGCTGCGCCTTCCGGCCGGCGTCGAGTCCCTGCTCGATCGCGTAGCTGGTCAGAAGCTCACGCAGGAGTCGTCTGCCACGGTGCAGCCGGCTCATGACGGTGCCAATGGGTGTTTTCATGATTTCGGCGATCTCCTGGTAGGAGAACCCTTCGACGTCAGCGAAGTAAACGGCCAGCCGGAAATCCTCTGGGATCGATTGCAAAGCGTCTTTGACGGCGCTGTCGGGAAGGTGGTCGATGGCCTCGGCCTCGGCCGACCGGCTCGCCATGGCCGTCGTCGACTCCGCGCCGCCCAGTTGCCAGTCCTCGAGTTCATCGATCGTGCCCTGGTACGGCTCGCGCTGCTTCTTGCGGTACGTGTTGATGAAGGTGTTCGTCAGGATGCGATACAACCAGGCCTTGAGGTTGGTGCCCTGCTCGAACTGCGTGAAGGCAGCGAACGCCTTCACGAACGTTTCCTGCACCAGGTCCTGCGCGTCGGACGGGTTGCGCGTCATCCGCATAGCGGCCGCGTACAGCTGGTCGATGAACGGCATGGCCTGTTCTTCGAACAGGTCCCTCATCTCAGGACTGCCTGTGCGCTTGTCCGGGCCCTTGTCCGGGCCGACTGTCGTGTCTGTTGTCATCACGGGCAATCCTAAGCGGTTGCGCCTGACCCTGACTGGCCGATTCCTGAGTGGACGGGTCAGAAGCGTTGAACCTGCCACCCGGACCTCCCTCATTCACACGTACCGACTATTCTGATAACCGATGCTGATCTCGAGATATTCCAAGCCGGAGTTTGATCCGTACGGCGACAACGTGCCCGTCGGCGGCGATACCGTGTGGCCGGCCCCCACCGCGACCGGTCCGCTGGCCGCGACGCTGTCCCTCCCCGGCTCAAAATCGCTCACGAACCGCGAACTCGTGCTGTCTGCGCTGGCCGATTCGCCGTCCCTCCTGCGCGCTCCGCTGCACTCCAGGGACAGCGACCTGATGGTCGCCGCACTCCGCCAACTCGGCACCACGATCGAGGCCGTCGACGGCGACGGCGACTACGGCACCGACCTGCGGATCACGCCGGGCGAGCTCCTGGGGTCCACCACGGTCGACTGCGGACTGGCCGGCACGGTGATGCGGTTCCTCCCTCCCGTCGCGGCCCTCGCGCTCGGCCCGACAACGTTCGACGGCGACGCCGGCGCGCGCCGGCGCCCCATGTCGACCACGATCACCTCCC
>JBDTAA010000167.1:0-9482 GCA_039924805.1 Cryobacterium sp. | reverse complement strand
TAACGCGCCTCTGCCCGCACCGAGTCTGGCCCCGGCCCGGGCGTGACGAATTCGTACGTCGTCCGCCGGGCTGGGAATGCCGAGACGGACCTAGTAGAGCAGGGCGGTCAGGCGCGCGCGCGTGGGCGGCACGCGTGGGTCGTCGAGGCCGACGACCTCGAAGAGCTCCAGGATGCGTTCCCGGATCGTGTTCTTGCCGGCCGCGTCCTCGTCCGGGAACAGGCTGAGGAGACGGTCGAAGGCGTCTTCGACGTGACCGCCGGAGAGGTCGAGGTCGGCGACCAGAAGCTGGGCGCCGAGTTCGCCAGGGGCGGCCGCCGCGGCGGCACGGATGTCGGCGATCGTCTTGCCCTGCAGTCGGGACAGCAGCCGCACCTGGGCCAGGCCCGCGACCGCGAGGAGGTCACGCGGGTCTTTGGCCAGCGCCATGGTGTACTCACTGATCGCCGCGTCGTAGTCGCCGCGCTCGATGGCCTCGTATGCCTCGCGGTGATGCGGCGGCAGCTCCGCTTCGACCGGTTCGGGCAGTTCGGCGGCCTCCGCCGGGGCGGCGGCCTGGGCGGTTCCGGTCACGCCATGCTGGGCGGCGAGTTCGAGGACCCGCTGGAACACCTCTCGCACCTGCGCTTCGGGGATGGCACCGCTGAAGAGCTGCACGGGCTGGCCGCCGATGACGGCGGCGACGGTCGGGATCGACTGGGCTTCGAACGCCTGGGACAGCTGCGGGTTTGCATCGACGTCTACCTTGGCCAGCACGAACTGGCCATCGTATTCAGCGACGAGCTTTTCCAGCACTGGGGTGAGCTGCTTGCACGGCTCACACCACTCAGCCCAGAGGTCCACGATGACTGGGACGGTCATTGACAGCTCGAGGAGCTCGCCGAAGTTCGCGTCGGTGCCGTCGAGCACGAGGCTCGGCACCGGCACCGCTGCGCCGGCCGCCACCGTCGGCGCTCCCGGAGCGCCCGGAGCGCCCGGAGCTGCTGCGGCCGGACGGTTCACGAGCGAGGAGAGATCGACGGCACCGCGTAGGTTGACGCCGGAAGGTGGCACATGGGTCATTTGAGCTCCGCTGATGAGATGAGTCCTGTGGCAAAGCCCAGGAGAAGGATTTTGTCTGTGGAACCTGCTGCCGGCACGTGAAAGAGCAGCTGCTCCCCGTAGATGCTCTGGATGCCCTTCGCCGTCGCCGAGACACCGGAGAGCGCCTTGCTCGCGCCCTCCGGGCTCACGGTCGCGCCGGCATCCACCGGCTTGACGGTTTCGGTCTCCTTGATGCTCACGGCAACGATGCTCCCGGAGTCGTTGGTCGCCAGGGCGATTGTCTTGCCCGTTCCCACCTCCGTGCCGAACACAATCGACGCCGTCTTGGGCAGGTCCTTCTGCTTCTTGGTTTTCGCCTCCAGGCCAACCTGGGTGCGGAACGAGTCGCCCTCGGCCTCGAAGAAATCGAAGGACGGGCTCTTGTCACCCTTGACCAGGATGTCGGCGTACGCCGCGGCGATCTCGTCCGGCGGCATCAGCAGGAGCTTGGAATCCGGGGCGATCAGCGGCGCGCCGATGGTCGCCGGGGCGACGTCGGGAACCTGGGCCGCGGCTTCGAGCTGCACCGCGTATTCCACGAGATAGTTGGCGCGCGGATCCTCCTGCCTCATCACGATGGCGGTCGGGGCAACCGTCGGGTCTTCCTTGTCCTGGATCACGGTCATCACGACGCGCGGCCACGCAGACGTCTGCTGCGGCAACGTCAGCGTCAGCGGCGAGGCGGGCAACGCCGGGAGCACAGGGAACTTCTTGATCTTGGCGCGGATCGAATAGTTCGCCAGCCGCTGCTCAAGGGCCGGGCCGGTGAACCTCGTCTTCAGGGCCGCGGAGTCGAGTTTGCCGTCCGCGTCGCGGGTGACCAACGCGATCTTCCGCACGATGCGCTCGAGCTGGGGAACCGTGACGGCAGGAGGGAAAACGTCCTCGGCGGTCCCGGGGTCCTCTGACGCGCCCGGGCTGGGGCTGACCGCGGTGCTCGGCCCGGCGACGGACCCGGGCCAGAATTCCGCGGAACATCCGCTCAGGACGAGGCCGGACACGAGCAGGACGGGCACGACCGTGACGAAGGAGCGCGTGATCTGGCGCCGCGGGCCGGTGATCTCGCTGGCCTTGATCGACTTCGGACGCGGAACGCGGGGAAGCCGCGGCATGCGTGGTCCCTTGGGCAGGTTGCGACGTGGACCTCGCGAACGCCGCATGTGCACCAGTCCCAGGAGAAAGAGGATGAGGCCGATCACGAGCAGCGCAATGCCCCCGACGATCAGCGGGCCGGCCTGCGGAGTCGAGTTGTCGGCCGGCCAGGCAACCATGATCTCCGTGGGGGCCGGATCGGTACCGTCGCTGGCCACGAGCACCGAGATGCCGTCGGGAACGTTGATCGTCCTGGACAGTCTCTTCTCGGCCCGGAACTCTTCCAGCCAGAGGTCGGACCCGGCGGGGTTCGCCCCTGTCGGCTCGGCTTCCGCTGCCGCGCTCGGCGCGGGGGTGGCGGCGCCCGGGGGCGTCGGGGCAGGTGTTGGTGTTGCGGTGGCGGTCGGCTCGCCCGCGCTGGTGCTGGTCAAACCGGTCGATCCCGCCTTGTGTCCGATCACGGCGTGCGGGTCGTCGCCGAGCCACGCCTGGATGTCTTCTGAGCGACCGTAGGCGAGGAACACCGCGCCGGGGCCCTCAACCGTGATCGTCTGGCTGCCCGGGAACGCGCCGAGCGCCTTCGGGGTGATCACCGCGTACCGCTCACCGCCCTCGAGGGTCACGGTGCGGCTTGTGGATGACGGTTCCAGAAAAACCGTTCGCTGCGCGATGCCGAGCAGAATCATCACGGCCGCGAGAACGAATGCCACGATGGCAAATACGAAACGCACGTAGAACCTTCCTCTGTTGCCGACCGGCGGGCACAAACCTGAGCATGCGCAACCCTTTTCGCATGCGCATGGCAACCGGCACAGTCGTTCTACGATACTTGATGCCCCTGAAAGCCGCCTAATAACGTCTTGCGATGGGCGACGGAAGCGTACAGTGCACTAAAATTGCAGCGGCTCGCCCACGGTCATCATCCGTGGTGTGCTGGGCCAACGACGAGGAGATGGCCGTGCCGGCAGACGACGCTGAATTCGCGCAGGTTTTTAGAGGGTACGACAAGGAAGAAGTGGACAGGGCCATCCTGGGTCTGCGTCGGGACCTCATCCAGGCCAACAACCAAAGCACGGATGCCGCCAAGGAAATCAAGCGGCTGATTGCGCGCATCGACGATCTCAGCGCCGAAATCGAAGAGGTCGGCAGCCCCACATTCTCGGGGCTCGGAACCAAGCTCGAGAACACCCTGCGCGTCGCGGAGGAGCAGTCCACGCGGGTGATCGCGCAGGCCGACATTGATGCCGAGAAGCTGCGGTCCTCCGCCGGCGACGAAGTCGATGAGCTCCGCCGCGAGGCAACGGAACACGCCGAACGCGCGCTGTCGGATGCAGCGGTGAAGTCCGGCCGCCTTCTGGACGACGCGCAGCGCGAGGCGGAATCCGTGCTGGGCACGGCTCACGATCAGGCCGCGCTCCTGACCCAGGATGCAGCGCAGGCCGCGGCCGCGATCCGCGGCGCCGTGGCCACCGAGGCCGCCGAGGTGCGAGCCACAGCGAAACGCGAAGCCGCCGCCGTCCGCTCAGAGGCCGACCGAGAGGCCGCCGAGGTGCGCGTCGTCGCGCAGCGCGAGGCCACGGTGGCCCGCGACGTCGCCGCCGGCCTGACCGCCGAAACGGAGCTCACCCGCGCCGAGGTGGCGCACGAACTCGACCAGCAGCGCGCAGATCTGGCCAGGGAAACCGAGCAGGCCCGAATCGACCTGATCGCCGAAACCGAGCAGACGAGACTCGATCTGGCTCGGGAAGCCGAGCAGTCCAGGATTGATGTCGCCCACGACGCCGAGCAGGCGCGCGCGGCGCTGGCGGCCGAGGTCGAGCAAACACGTATCGATCTCGCCCGGGAGGTGGAGGCCGACCGGGCCGCCCGCGTGGTTGAAAACGAACAGGCACACACGGACCTCACCAGGGAGCTCGATCAGGAGCGCTCAGCCGTCGCCCGGAAGATCGAGAAGTCGCGCGCCGACGTTGCGTCCGAGCTGGAGCAGGCCAGGGCCGACCTCGCCCGGGAGAACGAGCAGGCGACAGCCGACTTCGTAGCGGAGAGCGAGCAGGCCAGGATCGACCTCGAGAACCAGCTGACGGCCGGGCGCAAGAAAAGCGACCGCGAGGCCGCGAAACTCCGGCGTGAGATCGATCAGACCCGTGCCGACCTCGACGTGGAGCTCAAGGCCCGGCGCGACGAAGCCGAGCAGGAGCATTTGGCCCGGCACCGGGAAGCCGTGGCCCTGCTCGGAAGGTTCCAGGCCGACGCCGACACGCAGCTCGCCGACACGACCCAGCGCACCAAGGAGCTGCGTGCGGTCAACGAGCAGCTCGACTCGGGGGCGCGAGAGGAGGCCACCCTCCAGCGCAAGCAGGCGGAAGACCACGCGAACCGCATCATGCGCGAGGCGGAGGAGAAAGCGAAGGCCCTGGTCAGCGAGGCGACGAAGCGGACACGCCTCCTGGTCGCTGACGCGGAAGACCGCCTCGCCCAGATTAGGATTGAGCGCGACGCGGTCGCTGGCTATTTTGAGAGCCTGCGGGGCGTGCTCACACAGGCGGAGAAGGTCAGCAGCGCCAACAAGTAGCTGTCCACACAAGTAGCTTTCGACCCAGGGGGATAGCGTGAAGATCCAAAATGCTTTTCGCGTCGGCCTGATCGGCACGCTCGGTGTGGGCCTGGGAATGCTCATCATCTCGTCGATGGTCAGCCTGCAGACGATCATCATTTACATCGGCGCGGCCCTGTTCATCGCGCTCGGCCTCGACCCAGCCGTGTCGTGGCTGGAGCGGAAGAAGTTCCCGCGTTGGGCGGCCATCCTCACTGTCGTCGCGGCCGTCCTGGGCGTGCTGACTGGCGTGGTCTTCGCCGTCGTGCCGATCATCGTCGAGCAGGTGGCCAAGCTCTCCAAGGCCATTCCCGACCTGGTCACGGCGGTCAACTCTGCCACCTTCCTGGCCGACGTTCAGAAGCAGTTCCCTGGGCTCCAGGTCGATGAGGTCGTGCAGTCCGCGACCGACTTCCTGAGTAAGAATCTCACGACGATCACGTCCACGGTGATCCAGTCGGGAATCGCGATCATCAGCGGTCTGTTCGGCGGGTTGATCATCCTCATCCTCACCCTGTACTTCACGGCCTCACTCAACAGCCTGAAGCGCGGCGCGTACCAGCTGGTCCCGGCGTCGAAACGTGAACGCTTCGCCGACCTCAGTGAGCAGATCACCACCGCCGTCGGCCGGTACGTGGTCGGTCAGGCCACCCTGGCTGCTGTCAACGGCGTGCTGAGCTTCATTTTCCTGTCGATCATCGGCGCCCCGTTCCCCGCCCTGCTCGCGTTCATCGCTTTCCTGCTCTCGCTGATCCCGCTTGTCGGAACGATCACCGGATCGGTGATCATCGTGCTGACCTGCCTGATCCCGGGCATCGGAAGCTCTACCCTGACCGCCCTCGTGGCCGCCATCTACTACCTCGTGTACATGCAGCTGGAGGCATACGTGCTGAGCCCGCACATCATGAACCGCGCCGTGGCCGTCCCCGGTGCCCTGGTCGTGATCGCGGCTCTGGCCGGCGGCTCGCTGCTGGGCATCCTGGGCGCCCTGATTGCGATCCCTGTGGCGGCGTCGGCGTTGATGATTATCAAGCAGGTCATCATCCCGAGGCAGAACGAACTCTAGATCATTCGCTGCAAATAGTAGCGACCGCCGCTAGCCCAGCCCGCCGCCGGCCCACTCGGTCGGCAGGGGAACCGCGGCCGGATTGACGACAGCCACGATCTCGTTCAGGATGCGGCGGGTCTGGTTCTCCCCGACCCACAGGTGCTTTCCGCCGTCGACGGCGATGAACCGTGTCTCGGGAACGCTGGCGAAGCGCTCCCTGGCCTCTGCGGGCCGGAGGTAGTCGTCGTGTTCGGGGATGATGGCCACGAGCTGACGCTCATTGCCTGCCCAGGCCGCCAGCTCCGCATCCGTGGCCCGGTGCAGGGGCGGTGAGAGCAGGATGGCGCCTCGAATCGGGTGTTCCAGCCCGTACTTGATCGCCAGCTCCGTGCCGAACGACCAACCCACCAACCAGGGGGACGGGAGCCCGCGTTCGGCCACGAAGGCCATCGCGGCCGCGACGTCTTCGCGTTCGGTCTCGCCGCTGCCGAAGCTGCCGCCACTCGTTCCCCGCGGAGACGTCGTTCCGCGCGTGTTGAAACGCAGCACAGCCAGGTCGGCGAGGGCCGGCAGCCGGCCGGCCGCCTTCCGCAAGATGTGGGAGTCCATGAACCCGCCGTGGGTCGGGAGGGGATGCAGCGTGACGAGGGTGGCCACCGGCGGGCGGTCACACGGCGTCGCCAACTCGCCAACGAGGGTCAGTCCATCGCTGGTGTGCAGCTCGATGTGCTCGCGCACCGCCGGGAGCTCGATCCCGCCACGGATAGCGACCGGTGTCTCATCCATCGGGTTCGCGCCCGTCTGATTCGCGGTCATAGGTCGTCCTCCGGCTGCGGCCCGCTCGGGCTGGACCGGGTCATTTGATTCTCCAGCAGTGTGCATGCCAGTGGCGGCGCGCCGCGAGGTCCGCGTCGTCACCGAGGACGCCGTCGCCACGCCACGCGACCACGTGGGCCACGCGGGGCTCGACCTCGAGCCCACACCCCGGGCAGACGTAGCTTTTCACGGCCTGCGCGGCCGGGACCGGCTGAACGTGCCACTGACCGTCGCGGCGCACCTCGGTGCGGCGCCATCCGCTCAACAGACGCGACAGGTCGGTTTCGTCCCCGTCGACGTCGGGCTTATGGCCCCTGGGGCGGTTGCTACGCGGCATGGGACCAGTCTATGGGGCGGAAAATTGCCCCGGCCGTCTACCCGCCTGCTAGTACCAGCCGTCGGCCTGGGACTTCCCCCAGGCCCCGCACGGAGAGCCGTACCGGTCGGTGATGTAGCCAAGGCCCCATTCGATCTGGGTGCCGGCGTTGGTGGCCCAGTCTGCGCCCGCGGAGCCCATCTTCGAGCCGGGCAGGGCCTGGGGAATCCCGTAGGCGCCGCTCGAGGAGTTCGTGGCGTTGACGCGCCAGCCGGACTCCTTGTTCCACAGGGAGACGAGGCAGTTGAACTGGTCCTCGCCCCAGCCGCGGGCCACGACCTTGCCGTGCGCGATGGCCTGTGCGGAGCCGGGATTGGGCACGGCAGCCGATGGCGCAGAAAAGCCGGCCGCTGAGGCCGGCTTCGGCGGGGGCGGCTTGGGTTTTGGCTTCTCGCCGACCGTGAAGTTGTCGCGCGAGATGGTGTTCGTGTAGCTTCCAGCGACGAGCACGGCCTGGGTCTCCTGACCGGCAAAACGATCGCCGACGGGCTGGAAATACGGGGATGCCGTTGCGCCGGAGTACGGGTCGACGATCGTCACGAGAACGAAGGCAGTGGCCGCCGTGAAGGCGAAAAATCCGAGCGCGAGGCGGCTCCTGGAGCGAGGTACGTTCATCCGGGGCCTGACGGGCCTGACGGCCACGACTGGTTCGATTATCTTCAGATGTCTGCCCACGATTTCTTGAGCTTAGCCGAAATCAGGGTGAACTGCCAGATAACGCACAGTCAGCACGACGTGCACTGCAGCGGAATCAGCGCACGGCGAGCATGACCTCGACCACGGTGTCGAGCAGGTAGTCGACCTGAGCCTCGCGGTATCCGCGCCTCTGCGGCCGGAAAACTGACGTGCGCACGTCGTCGGGTTTGAGGGCACGCCCACCTTCGAAGTGCCTCACCAGGCGGTTCGCAAGCCGGTCGACATCGGCCAGGTTGTAGCCGACGGTGAGGAAGCTGGTACGCGCGAAACGGTGTCCTTGGGGGCGGCCGAGCCTGTCGATGATCTCTTGCGCCTTGGCGCGGGCCTCCGTCGCCATGGCCTTCTTTACCGCGGCCCCGCCGGCGTTGTCGCGTTCCCGGGCCGCGAAGGCGTCCTCCAATCGCTCCATGGCCGCGTCGACGTGCGAGGGCGAGTACCCGCCCTTGACCATCCCGAAGGCGGTGTGGCGGATGGATTCCGCGCTCAACGACTCGCCGCCGTCTTTCGCGTCGTACGCGCTCCGAGCCGTCGCCAGGAAGGCCTCGACCTGCTGGGTACTGTAGCCCAGCGTCTTCTTATCGGTCAGAGGAAAGGTGCTCACCGGATCATTCTCTCTCACCATCGTCGAAAGAACGACTCAGGCGAAGATGAGGTACAGGGCATACGCGGCGGCCGCGGACGGGAGGATCGAGTCGATGCGATCGAGGAAACCGCCGTGGCCGGGGAGCCACGAGCTCATGTCCTTGATGCCGAGGTCACGTTTGATGAGTGACTCAGCGAGGTCGCCAAACGTGGCTGTCAGCAGGATGACGGAACCAAAGATCAGACCGAACCACCACGGTTCACCGAGCATGAACAGCGAGAGCAGAACGCCGGCGACCATGCAGACGAGCGCGGCACCGGCGAACCCCTCCCACGTCTTCTTGGGACTGATCGTGGGGGCCATCGGGTGCTTCCCGAAGGATAGACCGCTGGCATAGGCCCCCGTGTCGGCACTGATGACGAGGAGCAGGAAGGCGAGGGTCCACCATTGGCCGCCCGGTTGTCCCACGAGCAGCACGGAGAAGCTGGCGAGGAAGACGACGTAGACCTGGATGAGGAATCCGGATCCGATGTCCCCGAACACCGCGCGGGGTGTTCCCCGGTGATCGCGCCAGGCCAGGAGCGCGACGCGCCACAGGGCAATGAGCAGGATCCCGCCGAGCGTGGCCAGCCACTGGCCGGCGGCGCCCCAGTAGAACGCTGCCGGCACCACCGAGACGGCGGCGATGACGACGGGGATACGGGGAACGTTCCGCCCGGCGTGGCGCAGGGCCTGGGCCAGTTCAAACGCGCTGAATCCCACGATCACGATGGCGAAGACCATGAAGAGTTGCTTGATCAGGATCAGGCTGAAGAGCATCACCAGGCCCAGGGCCAAACCGATCAGCACCGCCAGGATCAGGTTGCGGCCCGTTCGCGCCTCGATGCGTTCGTTGGTTGCATCCAGCTGCGCCCTGGTCGCCTGCACCTGGCGCTCGATGTCGGCGCGCGTCGATTCGACCTGCGCACGAAATTCGGCTCGGCTTGTGCCGCGCGCGCGTTTCTGCGGTCGATCGCCGCGAGAGTCCTGGGTCATGGCGACGAGTCCCTAGATCTCGAGGAGTTCGGCTTCCTTGCGCTTGAGGGCCTCATCGATGCCGTCGACGTGGCTCTTCGTGATCAACTCGAGCTCTTTCTCGGCGCGGGCAACCTCGTCCTCGCCCACGTCGCTCTTCAGCGCGTCGAGTTCGTCATTG
>JBDTAA010000166.1:0-8347 GCA_039924805.1 Cryobacterium sp. | reverse complement strand
GGGTCTCACTCATGTAGCTCACCAATCACTCGGGGATCGTTCCCGATAATGCTATCTCTACATATATAGCTATGCCAAGTGATGTGGTGATTTCAGGTCTGCTCGGGGTTCGGAACTCGCGCGCGTTGGCGACGCGATCAGCCAGGCCAGCAGACCCAAAGCAATGATAGGGATGAGAAGCCACGGAGGAATGAAGGCCACTGTGCCCACGAGTGCGATGGCGATAAGCAGTGCTTTGGCCCAGCGTCTCCGACACCACGCAGATAGCCCCCGGCGAACGACGAATGCGACCGCGCCGCGGGCGATGTCGCTACAATCGACGCCGAGCTCCTCGGCGTAGTCCAGATCAGCCGTCCAGGTTTCGGCCATGATTCGGCTCTCTGGGCGGGGGAGAAGCGCAGCGGCCGTTTTCACGGTAGCTCGGGCCGCTCGGTCTCTCCGGTGCACGGTCTACGCTCCCGCCAGCCCTGCGGGCCGCATCCGGGGTGAGCGCGTCGTCGCCTGCTTGTTCTCGAGAGTCGCTACGGCCGCGACAGCAAGGTCGCGGGCTTGTTCTTGAAGCCGGTAGTAGCGGCGCCGGGCGCCCTGCCGGGAGGTGTCGTCCTCCCATGCGCTGGCCACCCATCCTAACGATTCGAGGCGATCGAGAATCGGATACACGCTGCCGCTCGGACGTCCCGTTGTCTTGACAATCTGGAGTCCCCACACCGCGCCTTCGGCCGCGACGAGTACCTTCAGCACGTCGATCGTGGCCGGCGTCACACGGGACAATCTCTCCATATATCGAGATGATACGCCGTCCAGTACGACACGACCGAAAACGGTACATTTCGAGACAACAGCACCATCAACGACACGCCGCGGCGCAAACGTCCACAACCCGTCTCAGAACATAGCTGGAGCCGCCGATGTTCTGAGACTATTCTGAGACGATAGACGGATGGCCACCACACACGTAACTCTCGTCGGCTACGCCCGCGTTTCCACCCACAGCCAAGACGCCTCGATGCAACAAGACGCACTCACATCCGTTGGCTGCGGCCGGATCTTCACCGACACCATCTCCAGCCGCGCACCCAGCCGGCCCGGGCTGATCGCCGCCCTCGACTACCTCCGACCAGGCGACACTCTCTGCGTCTGGAAGCTCGACCGCCTCGGCCGATCCGTCAAAGAAGTCCTCACCATCGCCGACGACCTCCACGACAAACACATCGCCCTCCAGATCCTCACCGGCACACTCTCCGGAACCTATCGGCCCACGGGTGAAGGCAAATTCTTCTTCACCATGATGGCCGCGTTCGCCGAACTCGAACGGGACATGATTCGCGAACGCACCCTCGCCGGCCTCACCACCGCTCGAGCCCAGGGCCGGGTCGGTGGACGCCCGACCGTCGTCACCCCCGACACGCTCGCAGCGGCCAAAGCCCGACAGCAACGCGGCGAAACCCCCACCCAAATCGCCAAAGCCCTCGGCGTCTCACGAGCGACGATCTACCGCCACCTCAACCCTTAGCGCCAACCACCGTTCCATTACTGGTCAGACCCCATTTCGAGACGGTGCCGACGGCCGTGTCGGTGCCGGCCCAGTCGGGATTACCGGTTATCGCCAGGACAGTCGCGTAGGCGTCGGGTGAGCCGGTCGCCGCCGAATAGCGTTGCCAATCGTGCAGGGTCATCTGAACCACGGGGGTATGGCTGTACCACCAGTCCCCGTCAATCGTGGACACGACGAATTCGATGCCGGCAATGGTCACGGTGTCCCCGATGTTCACGTCAAGGTCGGCGGCAGCGCTGTCCGATAGTCCAAGCCGCCCGTCGGCTGACGGGGCACCGCTGTCGAATCCGGAATCGACGCCGAACAGCGCTATGGCTGTGCGGGCATTTCCTGCCTCCGCTCGCGTCTGGCTGATCCCGATCGGGTGAGCGGCGTCTACGCCGGATCTCCTCCCCCACTCCGTTGCTTGCTCCTGGGCGATGGTGGAATCCGAGAAGCTGGCCCCGGTTGCGGACTCCGTCGCCGACGCAGAAAATACGATCCGGTCGGCCGGTAGCGACAGCACGCCGGACACGTTCTGCGACGCGAGTCCGGCGGTGAGCCCGCTGAGGAATCCAACCAAGAGGGTGATGAGGGCGACGACGGATCCGATCAAAACGAATCGGCCGCGTGCAAAGCGAAGCTCTCGCCAGGCAACGAACATGAGAAAAGTCCCTTCCGGCCACCGGTCTCGGCGACTCTTCAACACTCGCCGACCCGGCCCCGATGAGCATCGCTCTCCCGGACGGACTTCTGCACACAAACTGCGGAACCACACGTCGTACTTTCGATGGATGGGCGGAGCGACTCCTCCCCGTAAAATCGATAGATATGACTCACACCCCGCTCACTCCCGTATTCGTGGGACTGCGCACAGGCCTACATCTCCTCTTCGGGGCACTGACTGCGCTCGTCATCGTGCGTGCGATCGTCACCGTTGAGCCGGCGAGGGCGGCGGTGGTGGTATTGGCCGTCATGCTGTTCATCAGCTACGGTGCCGGCGGGTACCTGGCACGAAGGTGGGCGTCCGGCATCCGTTGGCCAGGGTACCTGTGGCTGGGTGTCGTATCGACCCAATGGATGGCCCTGGTCTGGTTGACCCCGGAGGCCGCATACCTCGTCTTCCCGCTCTTCTTCCTCTACCTGCACGTGCTCCCGCGCGGGTGGGGCACGATCGCCGTGGTGGTGGCGACCATGTTGTCCATCGCCGCGCTCGGCCTCCACGGCGGTTGGAGCATCGGCGGCGTCGTCGGACCGCTCGTCGGCGCGGCGGTGGCGATCGTGATCGGCCGGGGCTACCGTTCCCTCGCCAGAGAGGCAGCGGAACGGGAACGACTGGTGAGCGAACTCATCGCCGCACGGGGCCAACTTGCGGCGACCGAGCACGAATCCGGTGTGCTCGCGGAGCGGTCTCGGCTGGCCCGGGAAATTCATGACACCGTCGCCCAGGGCCTCGCGAGCATACAGATGCTCCTGCACGCAGCTGAACGGGCCGACCCGTCCAGGCCTGGCATCGAGCACATTCGGCTCGCCCGCGAGACCGCCGCGGTCAATCTCACGGACACTCGCCGGTTCATCAAAGAGCTGGCCCCCGCCTCACTTGTCGACCAGGGAATCGGTGCGGCACTCCGACGACTCGCGGAGACGCAGTGGCGCACGGACGGCCTCGAGGTGCACGTGCAGGTGGCCGACGCCCTGGAGCTGCCGATGCATATCCAGACGGCACTGCTGCGCATCGCCCAAGGCGCCATGGCAAACATTGTGCAACACGCGCATGCGACGTCGGCCACCATCTCGCTCGCGCGAGACACCGAGAATGTGCGCCTGACAGTCGCGGATGACGGGCAGGGCTTCGACCGGGAGCGAGTGCTGGCGGAACACGCCGCAGGGACCTCCGATTCGTTTGGGCTGACGGCGACGCAAGAACGTGTGGACCAGCTCGGCGGCACCCTCTGCGTAACGTCCGCTCCGGGGCGCGGCACGTCGATCATCGTCGATCTAACCCTGGAGATCTCATGATCCGCCTCGTCCTGGCCGACGACCATCCGGTCGTACGCGCCGGCCTCCGCGCCCTGTTCGAGCTGGAGCCCGGCCTGGTCGTCGTGGCGGAGGCGGCATCCCCAGACGAGGCCATCGAAGCCGTGAAACGGGAGAGCCCGGACGTTGTTCTGATGGACTTGCAATTCGGGGCAGAAGGATCCGGCGCGGACGCGACCCGGCGTATCCGCGCCCTCGAAGCGCCGCCCTACGTCCTGGTCCTCACCAACTACGACACGGATGGCGATATCCTCGGCGCCGTTGAGGCAGGTGCAAGCGGCTACCTGCTCAAAGACGCACCGCCGCACGAACTCATCGCGGCCGTGCGGGCGGCCGCAGCAGGCGAGAGCGCCCTCGCCCCGGTCATCGCGAGCCGGCTGCTCGGCCGCCTGCGTGCGCCCCAGATCAGCCTCAGCAAGCGAGAAATCCAGGTCCTCGAACTCGTCGCTTCTGGCATGTCCAACACTAGAGTCGCGGATGAACTTTTCGTTAGCGAGGCCACCGTGAAGTCACACCTCGTGCACATCTTTTCCAAGCTGGACGTCTCGTCGCGCACCGCAGCCGTGTCGACTGCGCGCCGCCTCGGCATTGTTCGCTGACGATTCGCCCGGAAGACCGTGCTCCATCGGGCGGCGATGAACCGATCCGACAGGCGAGAATTTTGGTGCAAGGATGGGCGCGAAGGGACACAGACATGCAGATACCCAAGCCGACCGACGAAGCTAAAGAGTTCTTCCGCTCGGTGATTCCTGGCACTCCCGGCGTCGAGATCAAACCGATGTTCGGCAATCTCGGGGCGTTCGTGAACGGGAACATGTTCGCTGGTCTCTTCGGCTCTGCCATCGGCGTTCGCCTGGTTGACACCGACTCGCAGGAGGCACTTCGTGCGATCGAGGGCACCGGGCCGTTTGGTCCGGAAGGACGCCCGATGGCTGAATATACCGCCCTGCCCCTCGCGTGGACTTCGACGCCTGACCGCGTTTCGGAATGGATTCAGTCCGCGCTCTCCCAGGTTGGCGAGCTGCCAACCAAGCAACCCAAGGCCCGGAGGAAATAGTGACCACCACAGTGCCGTTCACGGGCTGGCAGTCGGCCGCCGTCGATTTCTATCGCGGCCTGGAAGCGGACAACTCGAAGACGTACTGGACCGACATGCAGGGCGTGTACGAGGACAGCGTGCGCGCTCCCATGGAGGCGCTTCTGCGCGACCTGGCCGACGAGTTCGGGCAGAGCAAGATCTTCCGACCGAATCGTGACGTGCGGTTCAGTGCGGACAAGTCCCCGTACAAGACGGCAATCGGCGCGATGCTGGGCCGCGGGTACGTTCAGTTCTCGGCCCAGGGCATCGCGGTCGGCGCGGGATTGCACAGCATGGCATCTGACCAGCTTGAGCGGTATCGGGTCGCCGTGACCGACGACAAGCAGGGCAGCGCTCTCGAACAGGTGATCGCTGACCTCGCGAACTCGGGGTTGGAGGTCACGACCCGCGACAGCCTGAAAACCGTTCCACGTGGCTACCCGAAGGATCACCCGCGTGCCGAACTCCTGCGTAGGAAGGACATCGGCGCCTGGAAACAGTGGCCGGCCACCACGACGTGGATTCATTCCCAGGTCGCGAAGGATCACATCGTTGATGTCCTCCGCGCCTCCCGGCCGCTGACCGACTGGCTCGACGCTAATGTCGGCGAAACGACCTTCGAGCGCAGGCGGTGAACGGAAGCTGACGACCGGATCCGGCTCCTGTAGGCTGTCTTCAGACTTCCGGGAGCAGCCTCGCTGTGACCGGACGAGCGCTGGTTGAGACAGTGCACGGGGCCTCGGCGTTTTTCGCCTGGGCCCTTCTCGCGTCGTGCGGCGAGGCAGGCAACGGCGTGCCACGTCGCACCACCATCGCTCGACGCCGGGACAGCCGGTGTGGGAGGATGCCGCCGTGACCGATCCACGCGAGCGCCGGATGCTCCTCGACACCGCAGCACTCTACTTTCGCGCGTTCTACGGGGTGCCCGATTCCGTCCGGGCGCCGAACGGAACGCCCGTGAACGCCGTGCGCGGGCTGCTCGACATCATCACGCGGCTTGCCACCGAGTTCCAGCCGACCGAAATCGTGGCCTGCTGGGACGACGACTGGCGACCGCAGTGGCGCGTGGATCTCATCCCCACCTACAAGACACACCGGGTCGCCGAGGCGCCGCCGCTCGATACCGACCCGTCTCTCGAGGACGTTCCGGACCTGCTCACCCCCCAGGTCACGCTCATCCGCGAGGTGCTCGGCGCGCTGGGAGTGCCGGTCATTGGCGCCGCGCATCACGAGGCAGACGATGTGATCGGCACGCTGGCCTCGCACTCTCCGATTCCCGTGGATGTCGTGACCGGCGACCGGGACCTCTTCCAACTGGTCGATGACGCCCGCGACGTGCGGGTGATCTACACCGGTCGCGGCATGGCACGGCTGGAGACGTTGACGGATGCCGCGCTCGAGGCCAAATGCGGAGTCACCCCCACGCAGTACGCGGACTTTGCGACGATGCGCGGAGACGCCTCGGACGGACTGCCGGGGGTGCCCGGCGTCGGAGAGAAGACGGCCGCCATGCTTCTGTCCACCTACGGCAACCTCGACGGCATCGTCGCCGCGGCCGCAGACCCGGATTCCGGGATGTCACGGCCTGTTCGCGCCAGGATCCTCGCCGCGGCCGACTACTTGACGGTCGCCCCGACGGTGGTCAAGGTCGTGCGCGATCTCGAGCTGCCCCGGTTCGACGCCCGCATCCGAGTGAGCACCGGCGAACAGGCAGACCACCTGGAACGCCTGTCCACCGATTGGGGACTCGGGTCATCGCTGAAGCGCGCTCGAGACGCGCTGGACGCATTGGCCTAACACCTAGCCGGCCTCGGCGAGGAGGAGCGCCTCTTCGAACGCGACCCACGCGAGCATCGCGCACTTCACCCTGGCCGGGTAGCGGGACACCCCGGCGAAGGCCGACGCATCCCCCATGAGCTCCTCGTCCGGCTCAACTGCACCGCGCGAACGCACCATCTCCCGGAACGCCGCGAGCAGGGCCCTGGCCTCGCGGGCAGGGGTGCCACGCACGGAATCACTGAGAACGGATGCCGACGCCATCGAGATCGAGCATCCGTCTCCGCGCCAGACGACGTCCTCGATCCTGTCGGGCGTGTGCCCGGCGGGCGCCTCGACAGTCACCCGAACGGTCACCTCGTCGCCGCAGCTCGTGTTGACCTGGTGGGACTCGGCCGTGCGGCGCGTCCCAGGTTCCGCCGGCGCCGCAGCGAGCGGCTCGAACGGCTCGGCAGCGAAGCCATGCCTGGCCTTCGCGTGGTCGAGGATGATCTGCTGGTAGAGCTGCTGCAGGTCGCTTGAGGTCATCGGCTCACTCCAAAGAACGGCCCGACCTCGCGCATGGTCGCCAGGAACAGATCCACCTCGTCGGTGGTCGTGTACAGGTACGTGCTGGCGCGGGTCGACGCCGTCACTCCCAGGCGCCGGTGCAGCGGCTGCGCACAGTGGTGGCCGACGCGCGCCGCGATGCCGGCCTCGTCGAGGAACTGGCCGACGTCGTGGGAGTGCACCCCGGCGACGTCGACGCTCGCCAGACCAATTCGTTCGACCCCGATGGTGGGGCCGAGCACCCGAACCCCGGGGATGCCGGTGAGTCCCTCGATCAGGCGCCGACCAAGCTCGGCCTCCCGGGCCTCGATGCGCTCCATCCCAACGACGGACAGGTAGTCGACCGCGGCCGCCAGGGCGACGGCCTGCGAGACGCGCTGGGTGCCGGCCTCGAACCGTTGCGGCGGGGCGACGAACTGCGCGCCCTGCATATCGACGGTGGTGATCATCGACCCACCGGTGAGGAAGGGGGGCATGCCGGCGAGCAGGTCCGCCTTGCCGTAGAGCACGCCGATCCCGGTGGGGCCGAGCATCTTGTGGCCGGAGAAGACCGCGAAGTCCACGTCCAGCGCGGTCACGTCGACGGGAAGGTGCGGCACGGATTGGCAGGCGTCAAGGAGCACGAGGGCATCCACGGCCCGGGCCAGGGCGACGAGCTCGGCGACGGGATTGACCACGCCGAGGACATTGGACGCGTGGGTGAAGGCAAGAACGCGCGTGCGCGGGCCAACGACGGCGTTCGCAGCGGCCAGGTCGAGGGCCCCGTCATCCGTGACCGGGATGAAGCGCAGCGTGGCTCCGGTGCGCAGCGCCAGCTGCTGCCACGGGATGAGGTTGGCGTGGTGTTCCATCTCGGTGACGACGATCTCGTCGCCTGAGCCGAGCCGGAAGCGCGAAGCGGCCGAGCCACCGAGCCCGAGTGACGCGTTGGAGAACGAATACGCGACGAGGTTCACGGCCTCCGTCGCGTTGGAAGTCCAGACGATCTCGTCTGCCTGCGCCCCGACGAAGGAGGCGACGGTGCCCCTGGCCGCCTCGAATGCCTCCGTCGCCGTGAACGCGAGCGTGTGCGCCCCTCGGTGAACGGCGGCGTTCTGACGCGTGTAGAAGTCACGCTCGGCGTCGAGCACACTGACCGGCTTCTGCGAAGTGGCCCCCGAGTCGAGGTAGGCGAGCGGCCGCCCGTTGACCAGCTGACCGAGGATCGGGAAGTCGCGGCGGATGCCAAGAACCTCCTCGTCGGAGAGCGAGCGAGGGGGTGCGAGTCTGGTCGCATCGGCGGAGGACATCATCATTTCAGGATATTCCTTCGCGCCGAGAATCGCGTGGGATTCGCGCTGGGCGTCAAGCGACGCCGGCCCACTCAACCTCGG
>JBDTAA010000165.1:0-10418 GCA_039924805.1 Cryobacterium sp. | reverse complement strand
CTCGCCGGCGTGCTGATCGCTTCCGTCGCTGCAGGCAAGACCCTCGTCGTTGCTTTGCGCCCCATCTACGGCGGCACGGATCACGTGCTCGCCACCGGCCTGCTCGGCACGACGGTCACCTGGGTCGACGCCGACGGTGTCGCCGCCGCGATTCGTCCGGAGACCGGACTGGTCATCCTCGAGTCGCCGGCGAACCCGACGCTCGAGCTGACCGACATCCGGGCCGTCGCGGATGCCGCCGGCAGCGTGCCCGTGCTTGTCGACAACACCTTCGCCACCCCCGTTCTGCAGCGTCCGACTGAATCGGGCGCGACCCTCGTGCTGCACAGCGCCACCAAGTACATCGGGGGCCACGGCGACGTGATGGGCGGCACGGTCTCCGGACCCCAGGACTGGGTGGTGCGACTCCGCCAGGTTCGCGCCGTGACCGGCGGAATCCTGCACCCGTTCGGCGCGTACATGCTGCACAGGGGCCTGCGCACCCTGCCCATCCGCGTGCGCGCGCAGCAGGCGACCGCCGGCGATGTGGCCCAGCGCCTGGTCGGGCATCCCGCCCTGACTCGCGTGCTCTACCCGGGCCTGCCCGGCCAGGACCCGCAGGGGCTGATCGGGCGTCAGACCGCCGGCGCGGGATCGCTCATCGCCCTCGACTTCGCCGGAGGCTTCGACGCGGCCGCGCGCTTCACCGAGGCATGCACGCTGATTACTCACGCCGTCTCGCTCGGTGGCGTCGACTCTCTCGTGCAGCACCCGGCCTCGCTCACGCATCGCCCAGTTGAGGCCGGCGCCAAGCCCGGTGCCGGTGTCGTGCGCATCTCGATCGGCCTGGAGCACGCCGATGACCTCTTGGCGGACATCCTCTCCGCCCTCGATGTCGCCTCCCCCGAATTCGCGCTGGCCACAGAGCTCGCCGTCGAGCAGATTTCCGAGCCGATCGTCGAACCGCTCGCCGAACAGATTTCCGAGCCGATCGCCGAACCGCTGACGGTCTGACCTCGGCCCGGCCCGTCCCGATACCCATACCGATACCCATACCGATACCGACCCCGACCCCGATCCCCACGCCGATCCCCTCCCGCCGAGTTTGACTGCTCCGGTCGAGTTTGGCTGGTGCACCAGGGAATCTCGACCGAAGGTGCCAAACTCGGCGCAGCCGTGGGCGCTGCGGCCGAGAGCGGTCAGCTGCGGCCGAGACGGCGACGGAGCAGGTCGATGCGCTTCTGGATCTGCGTCACGCTCGCCTGGGCCACGGCCGGACCGCCGCACTCGCGGCGGAGCTCCGCGTGCACCATGCCGTGCGGTTCGTCCGCGAGCTTCGACCACATGCCGACGAGGCTGGCCAGCAGGGTGCGCTGTTCCTTCAGCGTGCGGTAGAGCGGGGCCGGATCCTCCGGGGCGATTTCGCCGGTGACGGGATCCCTGCGCCGGTCGGTGGAACGCTTCGACTGCCGGGACTGCCGCTGGCGCAACAGTTCGGAGACCTGCTCGGGTTCGAGCAGCCCGGGGATCCCGATGAAGTCGAATTCCTCGTCGGTGCCGGGTTCGGCGAGCTCGCCAAACTCGTCGCCGTTGAACATGACCATGTCGAACGTGGCCTGGGAATCGATGGCCTGCCAGGTGAAGAGGTCCTCGCCGAGCTCGTCAGAGCCCTTTTCCTGCCGGTTGGCCGCGGCGACCATGGCGTCTTCGGGGTTGTACATCCCGTCGTCGCCATCGTCGCGGTTGCTGCGGTCGAGGGCATGGTCACGTTCGATTTCCATCGCATTGGCGAGGCTGAGCAGGCCGGGCACATTGGGCAGGAAGATCGACGCCGTCTCGCCTCTGCGCCGTGCGCGAACGAAACGGCCGATCGCCTGGGCGAAGAACAGCGGGGTGGATGCGCTCGTCGCGTAGACGCCGACGGCCAGCCGGGGAACGTCGACACCCTCCGACACCATCCGCACCGCGACCATCCAGCGGCTCGTGTTGTGGGAGAACTCGTCGATCCTGTCGCTCGACTCCTTCTCGTCGGAGAGCACCAGGGTCACCTTCTCGCCCGAGATCTCCTCGAGAATGGTCGCATAGGCGCGCGCCATGGTCTGGTCGGTGGCGATGACGAGCCCGCCAGCATCCGGGATGCCGTGCCGGACCTCCGTGAGGCGGATATCGGCCGCCCGAAGTACGGCCGGGATCCACTGCCCGGTGGGTTCGAGGGCGGTGCGCCAGGCCTGCGAGGTAATGTCCTTGGTGTTGCCCTCCCCGAGCCTGGCCTCCATCTCGTCACCGGCCTTGGTGCGCCACTTCATATGGCCCGCGTAGACCATGAACATAACCGGCCGCACGACGCCGTCTTCGAGGGCGCGGCCGTAGCCGTAGTTGTAGTCGCTCTGGCTCAGGCGGATGCCGTGCTTGTCGGGCAGGTAGCTCACGAAGGGAATGGGCGACGTGTCCGACCGGAACGGGGTCCCCGTCAGCGACAGCCGCCGCGTCGCCGGCCCGAACGCCTCCCGGATCGCGTCACCCCAGCTGAGTGCGTCGCCGCCGTGGTGAACCTCGTCGAGGATGACGAGGGTTCGGCTGGACAGCGTCAGCTCGCGATGCAGGGCCGCTCGGCTGGCCACTTGAGCGTAGGTCACGGCCACGCCGTGGAAGTGGTTGCCGTAGCGGCCGTCGGCGTTCTTGAACATTGGGTCGAGACGGATGCCGGCGCGAGCCGCGGCATCGGCCCACTGGCGTTTGAGGTGCTCGGTGGGGGCCACCACAGTGATCCGGTCGATCACCCGTCGCGCACGGAGTTCCGCGGCCAGTCGGAGCGCGAACGTGGTCTTGCCTGCGCCGGGTGTTGCGGCGGCCAGGAAATCGCGTGGCTCGTGAACGAAATAAGCCTCGAGGGCCTCGGCCTGCCAGGCCCGCAGCTTGCTGGCCGTGCCCCAGGCCGCGCGCTCAGGGAAGGACGGTGAGAGGTGTTCGGCTGCACTCGTTCCCTGCGCGGGACCGAAAACGGGTGGAGTATTCACTTCATAAGAACTTACCAAGTCGCACCGACGGTTTCGTTCGAATCAGGAGATTGCCATGATGTATTCGAAGCATCCATGGTCACGGTACGTGGCCATCGGGGATTCCTTCACCGAGGGAGTCGGGGACCCCGAGCCCACCAGCCCGGGCGGCCAGCGGGGCTGGTCGGACCGTGTCGCCGAGGTCCTCAGCCAGGGCACGGATGACTTCGCATACGCCAATCTCGCCGTGCGAGGCAAGCTGGTCCGGCAAATCCTCGCCGAACAGGTCGGGCCGGCGCTGGAGCTGCGGCCGGATCTGATCACGATCTCCGCCGGGGGAAACGACCTGATCCGTCCGGGAAGCGACCCCGACGTCATCGCGGCCGGCTTCGAGGCGGCGGTCAGCCGGCTCAGCCGCAACGGCGCGGCAATTGTCGTCTTCACCGGGGCAGACGTGGGATTCTCCCCGGTGTTCCGTGGCATCCGTGGGAAGGTGGCGATTTACAACGAGAACCTGCGCGCCGTCGCCGCGAAGTACGACTGCATCGTCGCAGACCTGTGGTCGCTCTCCGAAATCAAGGACGTGCGGATGTGGGCACCGGACCGGCTTCACTTCAATACGCTCGGCCACCACAC
The DNA here is from genome assembly GCA_039924805.1 of Cryobacterium sp. Lineage (GTDB taxonomy): Bacteria > Actinomycetota > Actinomycetes > Actinomycetales > Microbacteriaceae > Cryobacterium. The sequence goes on along the minus strand of JBDTAA010000165.1, from coordinate 6,807 downwards.
GGTCGCCAGGATGGTCCTCGCCGCGCTCAACGTGCCCAACGCGCTCGAACCGATGGAGCCGGAACCGATGCCGGGCCTCACGTGGCGGGAGGCTCGCACGGAGGATCTCGTCTGGGCGCGGGAGTATCTGGTTCCGTGGGTGCTCAGGCGGGTGAGGCACCAGTCGACGGGCGACCACCTGCTGCCCAAACGGCCGGACGCCGGCCCGTTCCTCCGCTCCGCACTGTAAGTGGGCAACGACCCCGGTCCGTCGCTCAGCCGCCGAGATTCACCGTTGCGGTCGAGGTTGTCTGGTGTGCCGGTCAAACTCGACCGCAACGGTCAAACTCGCCGAGTGGCCGCCCGGTCACGGGGGTGACGGGGGTCACGGGTCAGGGTTGTCACAGCGGATCACCGCCAGGGCGCGGAACCTAGTGGCCGGCAGAGAGCTCGCCGGGGTGCGAGAAACGCCAGGCGAGTCCCGGATCGCTGACCGCCCGGTCGAGGACAAGCGGCACGCTGACGGTCTGGTCGCCCACCGTGAACTCGACAGAGCCGACCTTGTCGTTCGCTGCGCCGAGGCCAAGCTCCCGCACGTTCGCGACGCCGGAAACCGGCGTGTCCGACCAGACGAGGGCCGATGCGGCCTTCGCGGCCACCGCGCGGCTGCTCTCTCCCCAGGCGGTGGCGTACGTGCCGTAGGCCGCGCCCTTGTCGGTCAGCGTGACCTCGTGGAATCCGGCCTTCGCGCTCGCGATCAGCGCCGCAACGGCACTGTTCACGTCGGAGTGGTTGTTGCCGCCGAGGACGACCCCGACGAGAGTGACGGTGCGGGAGCCGACCTTGACATCGGTGGAGAAGAGCAGGCAGGCGCCGGCGGCGTCCGTGGTTCCGGTCTTGATCCCGTCGATACCGAACCGTCCGAGCAGCTTGTTGGTGTTCTTGACCGTTCCGATGACGGGCAGGGTGACGCTCGGCATGGACACGATCGAGGCGAGCGCCGGGTCGTTGAGCGCGAGCTTGCCGATGTCGATGAGGTCGGCCGTGCTGCTCCGGCTCCCTGTCGACAGGCCACTCGTGTCGGCGACGGTCGTGTCGTCCAGGCCGTTCCTGGCCAGCCAGTCCTTCGCTGCGGCCAGGTACGCGTCGTGGGAGCCGAACGCCCACACGGCGAGCGACATGGCGTAGTTGTTCGCTGACGGCAGCATCATCGCCTGGAGGGCCTCGCGCTCGCTGAGTACCATTCCGGCGACGACGGGCGCGACGGAGCCGTTATCGGCTATGACGTCGTAGTAAATGTCGACATCGGTGTCGGTGAAGGTGATGTCGGGGCCGGCGTCCGTTCCGGTGAGGGGTTTTGCATCCAGCACGACCAGCGCGGTCACCGTCTTGGTGACGCTGGCGATCGGCACTGATTCGGTGCTCCCCGACGAGCCGAGCACGCCGGGGAAGCCCACGGCGCCGATGGCGCTCGCGCCGAAGCCGGGCCAATCCGGCGCAGCCGTGGGCTGGGTCAGCGACTCGGGCTGGGTGAGCGTGGCGGCTGCGGCGGGCACCGGGGCGAGCCCGGTCGCGGCGAGGTAGCCGACGGAGCCCACCAAGACGACGAATGCGCCAAAGAAGGCGATCCGGCGCCGGCGGTAGATTTGGCGTCGGGTCAGCGGCATCCGGTAATTCTACCGGGCGGTCAGGTGCGCAGTGCCCAGAGCGCGACCGCGCTGGCCGAAGCGACATTGAGCGAGTCCACGCCGTGCAGCATCGGTATGGTCACGACGGTGTCGGCGGCGTCCAATGCCTGGCTGCTGAGACCGTCTCCCTCGGTGCCGAGGATCAGCGCGAGACGCTCCGGCGGCGAGGCCGCGAAGGTGTCGAGCGTGACCGCGTCGTCGGAGAGCGCGAGGGCGGCGAGGTGGAAGCCGGCGTCGTGCAGCATCGGGGCGGCTTCGTGCCATTCGGGCAGGCGGGTCCAGGGCACCTGTAGCACCGTGCCCATGCTCACCCGGACGCTCCTCCGGTACAACGGGTCCGCGCAGCGGGGCGTGATCAGCACGGCATCGGCGCCGAGCCCGGCGACGGAGCGAAAGATCGCGCCAACGTTTGTGTGATCAACGATGTCTTCGAGGATCACGATGCGCCGGGCATCCCGGATCAGCTCGGCGACCGGTGCGAGGCCGGGCCTATGCATGGCGGCCAGGGCGCCCCGGTGGAGGTTGTATCCGGTCAGCTTCTCGAGGAGGTACGGCGCTCCGACGTAGACGGGGACGTCGGGCCAGTCGGCGAGGAGCGGTGCCACGTCCGGCAGCCACTGCTCTTGAACCAGGAGCGATCTTGGGCGGTGCCCGGCTGTCAGCGCGCGCGTGATGACCTTGCTCGACTCCGCGATGTAGAGGCCGCCGGCCGGTTCGGAGACGCGGCGGAGGGCGACATCCGTCAACCGTGAATAGTCGGCCAGGCCGGGCAGATCGAGGTCTGCAATGGGAACGATCCGCACGGGTGCTGCCTTCTGTCGGGGTGGTGTCTGATCCAGCCTGTCAGTTTCTGTAACAAACCCGAAAACAAGCGAGCTTAGACTCGGTACGAGCAAGGATGGAGCACCATGACCGCCGAGACGCTATTCGCCGCAGCGCTGGCCGAGGAGGCGCTCGATGCCGTGGCGGAGATTCTCCGCGGCCGCGTCGTCGCCGTGCTCACCGGCGCGGGCCTGAGCACGGATTCCGGTATCCCCGACTACCGCGGCAACGGCGCGCCTCGCCGTACGCCTATGACGTTCCAGACTTTCGTCGGCGACGAAGGGTCACGCAAGCGTTACTGGGCCGGCAGCCACCTGGGTTGGCGCCGCTTCCGGGGGGCCGAACCCAACCTCGGGCACCATTCGCTGGTGCGACTTGAGGAGCGAGGCATCATCACGGGTGTCATCACCCAGAACGTCGACGGCCTGCACACGCGGGCGGGCTCCCGCCACGTCGTCGACCTTCACGGATCGATGGACCGGGTCGTCTGCCTGTCCTGCGGCCAGGCCTTCGGTCGCGACAGCGTGGCGGCCCGGCTCGAGGAAGCCAATCCGTCACTGAGCCTTCCGGACGCCTTCAGCATCAATCCCGACGGTGACGCCGAGGTACACGACATCGACGAGTTCCTGGTGCCGTCCTGCAGCGTGTGCGGCGGGATGCTCAAACCGAACGTCGTGTTCTTCGGGGAGCTTGTGCCCACGGTTAAATTCACCGAGGCGTCCGCCCTCGTGCGGGGCGCCGAAGCCCTCATCGTGGCGGGCTCGTCCCTCGCCGTGAACTCGGGCATCCGCCTCGTCGAGCAGGCGAGGCGACGCAAGCTTCCGATCGTGGTCATCAATCGCGGGGCAACCAAGGGCGACGCTCGTGCCCTCGTTAAGCTGGACGCGGGCACGTCAGAAACCCTCGCCGGACTGGCGGATCGTCTCACCGGCTGAGAATGTTTGCCGACCGCACACCGACAAGGGAGGACATGCGATGACCCGGATTTCGATCGTGCGACACGGCCAGACCGAGTGGAACCTGCACCGGCGCATCCAGGGCAGCACGGACATCCTGCTCAACTCGGTCGGACGCTCCCAGGCGGCGGAGACCGGCGTGCGCCTCCGAGAGAGACACTGGGACGTCATCGTGACCAGCCCGCTGCAGCGCGCCGACGAGACCGCCCGAATCATCGCCGGTGAACTCGGAATGCCGAGCCCGCAGATCATTGCCGAACTCACCGAGCGGCACCACGGCGAAATCGAAGGCCTCACGTTCGTGGAGCGCCAGGAACGTTTCCCTGACGGTGTTCTCGTGCCCGGCCTCGAGTCCCGCCAGGACGTGCTCGACCGGGTCCTCCCGGCGCTGGGACGAGTCGCGGGCGCTTACGAGGGCCGGTCGGTGCTCGTGGTGACCCACGGCGGCATCATCGGCACGCTGATCAGGCACACCACGGGCGGCGAGCGTCCCCGGCACGAGGAGCTGATCGCCAACGGCTCCGTGCACGACTTCGTCTGGCGGGGCGGCGGACTCGTGCTCGAGCACTTCGACGCCGCCATGCGCTCGTCCGGTGAGGGCTTCCCCGTCGTGCGCTGACGGGCCGCCCGGGAGCAGCCCGGAGAGGGCGCGCGCTAGACCTTCGACGCTGCGGCGCGGGCGGGCGTCTCCGTCAGCACGGCGAGCAGCTTCCTCGCCGATTCCCGCCAGGTGAACCGGCCCGCCTGGCGCAGCGACTCCTCCGAACGGGCGGCCCACTCCCCCGCTCCCTCCAGCATGCGGACCGCTGAGACCAGCGCGTCGGGGCTGCGCGGGTCAAAGAAGAGGGCTGCGTCGCCGCCGATTTCGCGGAAAATCGGGATGTCGCTGACGATGACGGGGATCCCCAGGCTCATCGCCTCGACCAGCGGAATGCCGAAGCCCTCGTCGAGCGAGGCCGTGACGAGCGCCGTGGCCGAGCCGAGCACCTCGAGATACTCCTCGTCGCTCGCTCCGTCGTGGAAAATGAGCGTTGCCTGCGGGGCGAGCGCGGACAGCCGCGCCCGCTCGGCCGGACTGATCCGGCTCATCAGGTGCAGCTCGTATCCGGGCAGCACCGCCGTCGCACGCACGAGGGTTTCCACGTTCTTGTACGGCATGAACGATCCCATGTAGACGAGACGGTTCGCCTCCGCTTCGGTGCGGTGACCGCCCGGACCCGGAACGGCGTCCGCCGCGTTGTGGATCACAGTCACCGGGCGTTCGGTCAGCGAGTGCTCCGCGATGAGCGCGGCGGTGGTCTCCGAAACCGTGACCACGCCGTCGGCGCGATTGAGCAGCATCCGCTGCGGCCACCAGGACAGGTGGTACAGGCGCCACAGCAGCCGGATCGGCCACGAAAACTCGTGCGGTGGCGTGCGATTGCGGTAGTAGATCAGGTCGTGCACGGTGAGCAGCAGGCGGTACCTGCGCCCCCACGACCCCATCGTCTGCATCGGGCTGAAGACGACGTCGGGCCGAAGTCGATTGACCGTCAGGGCGACGAACGGTTCCCGCACGCTCGTCGGTGCGCTCACGAGCTGCCAGGGCAGGGCGGGCAGCATGGCGAGTTGTCGATGATCGCTGATGAGCATGGTGAGCGGGTGCAGCTTGCCGAGCTCGGTGACGAGACCCACCGTGTAGCGGCTGATTCCATCGTGACGATCGAAGCGGGTGTAACGGCAGTCGACGACGATTCTCATGCCGGCCTCTTTTCTGCCAGGAAACGGCGGAGTTCATCGGCCGCCTGGACCGGCATTTCGTAATGGATGAGATGGCCGACGTCGGGGATGACGTGGAGCGTCGCGTGCGGGAAGAGCTTCTGCAGTCGGTGCTGGGCTGCCACCGGGGTGATGTCATCCTTTTCGGCCGCGATGAGCAGCGTTGGCTGCGGGATCGTCGCGGCGAATTCGCTCACGTCGCTGCTCACCGACGCCGTGAACGCCTCGAGCACGACGCTGCGATCAGCGAACGCCGAGAAGAAGCGGTCGTGCTGGTTATGGATCCACCGTCGGAGCGCTCGGCTGTTCGTCTTGGTCATCGTCACGCTCATCACCCGCACGATCACGCGGTTGCGCAGCAGAGCGAAACCGAGCCGCTCCGGCAGTCGCGCGGCCGCCCAGTAGTAGAAAACGGCCAGCCGGGTCAGGATGCCGCGCGGCCCGGACAGCGCCGGCGAGGCGATCGGGTTCACCAGCACGACGACGTCTGCGGGCAGCCCTTCGGCGAGTGCCGCGGAGGCCACGATCGATCCAAAGGAGTGGCCGAGGATGACGATGCGGCCAGTCGGCGCCAGGGCGGCCAGGAATTCCCGAAGCCAGTGGGCGTAGCCGGCGATGTCGTGCCGCAGCGCCTGCAGGGGCTCCGACTCGCCAAATCCGGGCAGGTCGGGCGAAATGATCCGGAACCCCGCCAGCTGCGCGACGACTGGTTCCAGCCCGTGGTGGTCACCGCGGAATCCGTGCACCAGGAGAATCGTCGTCGGGGCGGCCGGGTCACCGTACTCCCAATAGCGGGTGTCGCTGCCCAGCACGGAGCGCGTATGGGAGCGCGCGGGAATCCGGGCGAGGGACTCGTCGTAAGGCGAAGGAACGATCATCAGGCCAAGTTTAGGCCGCAAGGTGTCTCTGAACTGGACAGATGCCGTGTCCCTCGACCTAGACTCGTGACGTTCCCTTTGCCGTCCGTCGCCTCGACATATCTCCACGCCACACAGTGCCCTTCGCGGGCCGGAAGGAAAGCCGTGAGCTTTACCGCCCCCATCCAGCTTCCCGGTCTCACCCTCGATCCGCGATGGTATCGACGCTCGGTCTTCTACGAGGTAATGGTTCGCTCTTTCGTTGACAGCAATGCCGACGGCAACGGAGACCTGTCCGGGCTGATCTCGAAGCTGGACTACCTGCAGTGGCTCGGGATCGACGCTCTCTGGATTCCCCCCTTCTTCACGTCTCCCCTCAAGGACGGCGGCTACGACGTTGCCGACTACCGGTCGATCCTGCCCGAGTTCGGCACGCTGGACGAGTTCAAGGAACTCGTCACCAAGGCCCACGAGCGCAACATGCGCATCATCATCGACCTGCCCCTGAACCACACGTCGGACCAGCACGACTGGTTCCAGCAGTCCAGGGAAGACCCAGAGTGACCGTTCGGGGACTTCTACGTCTGGAACGACACCGACGAGAAGTACCCCAACATCCGGATCATCTTCACCGACACGGAGGAGTCGAACTGGGCGTTTGATGCCGTGCGGCGCCAGTTCTTCTTCCACCGCTTCTTCTCCCACCAGCCGGACCTCAACTTCGAGAATCCGGCCGTGCACGAGGCC
>JBDTAA010000164.1:0-10069 GCA_039924805.1 Cryobacterium sp. | reverse complement strand
GACGGACCCAGCCCGGTGGTTCTCGACTGTGCCACGACCGGCCCCGTGCCGATCCCCGATCGGCTGCCGGACGTGGTGTGGCGGGCCGGAATCGACCTCAACCCGCTCGACGTGAACGCCGAGGCCGACGTGGCCTGGCTGGACGCGCTCATCTGGCCGGAGCACGCCGACCGGCGGGCGAGGCTGCGCGCGGCAGTCGAGGTTGCCAGGGCCGCCCGGCCGGTGATGATCGTGAGCGGCGATCTCAACGAGCAGATCGAGGCGCTGGTCGCGAAGGCGCCGGCGACGGCGACCATCGTCGTGTTCCACACGGCCGTGCTTGCCTACCTCGACGAAGAGGCCATACGTCGCTTCAGTGCGACCATGGCGCGTCTGCCCGTGCGCTGGCTGTCGAGCGAGGCGCAGAAGGTGGTGCCGGCCGTGATCGAGCGGATGCGCCGGGCCCCCGCCGATTCGACCGAATTCGTGCTCGCTCGGGGCGCGGAGCCGATCGCCTTCGCCCAGCCGCACGGCCGTACCCTGACCTGGCTGGGCGACCCGTGACCCGCATGGGCATGCTGCTAAAACAGGGTGTAGCCGCCGTCGATAGTCACGATCGAGCCGGTCATGAAGCTTGACGCGTCGCTGGCGAGCAAAACCGTTAGCGGGCCCAGTTCAGCAGGCAGCCCGTAGCGTTTCAGGGCGGCCGGTTCAACGCACTGGGCCTGGTATTCGGGCCGATCGACCGGCGATGCCTCCGTCAGGATGTAGCCGGGTGCGATCGCGTTAACCCGGATACCGTGCGGTGCCCACTCGGCCGCGAGCGCCTTCGTGAGCTGGTGCACACCTGCTTTCGAGGCCAGATACGAGGCCTGCCAGCGTGGCCGGTTAACGATCTCGGCCGACATGGAGCCCACGTTAACAATCGTGCCGCCTCCGTGCGTGGACATGTAGCGACCAGCGGCCCTGCTGCAGTTCCACACGCCGTCCAGATTGGTGGACATCACCTCTCGCCACACACTGTCGGGAGAATCTAGGGCTGCGCCGCCGATGCTGATGCCGGCGTTATTGACGAGAATGTCGATCCCGCCGAGCTCGCGGGTGACCCGCGAGATTGCCGCGTCGACTGAGCCCACGTCGGTGACGTCGAGCGTAACCCCAAGACTGCGGATGCCCAGCTCAGCCAACGTGGCGGCGGCGGCATTCGCATCGCCGGCTGTGCGCGCGGTGACGGCGACGCAAGCACCAGCCTCGCCCAGAGCCTGGGCGAGTGCGCGCCCGATGCCGCGGTTCGCCCCCGTGACGAGCGCAACTCGTCCGTCGAGAGCGAAGCTGTCGAGTACGCCGCTCACGGGGACACCTGCCGGGTAACGGTGTCGGGGTCCAGCAGCCGGTCGAGCATGACACGAGCGGCACCGATGATGCCGCCGCGTGCCTTGGCCTGGCTGACGTCGATCTCAAGTCCCTCGGTGGCCAGCGGGAGGCACTCGGTGTAGATGGCTGACTTCACGCCACCGACGAAAGCCGCGGCCTCGCTCAGGGTGCCGCCGAGAACAATGCGTTGCGGGTTAGAGAAATTGACGACAGTGGCCAGTACGGTGCCGGTACGGATGCCTGCCTCGCGCAGCATTTGGGTGGCGAGCGGGTGACCGTTGCGTGCGAGTTCGAGCACGTGGGGCGTGTCGGTGACATCGACGGAGGCCGCCTGCAGGCTCGTGACGATTGCCGCACCGCCGGCGACGGCGTCCAGGCAGCCGTTCCTGCCGCACGAGCACGGTGTGGCAGGTGCACCGTGCACCGTGACGTGGCTGATGTCGCCGGCCATTCCGTGATGTCCGTGGTGAAGTTTGCCGCCGACGATTACGCCACCACCGATGCTTGAGCCGGCCTTTATGAAGACGAAATCGTTGATGTCCTCACCGCGACTGATGTGTTCGCCCAGCGCCATGAGGTTGGCGTCGTTGTCGACCACGGCGGGAACGCCGGCCAGGCGGATGAGCTCGGCGGATACATCGAGTCCGTCCCAGCCGGGCATACGCGATGGGGAGACGAGGAGGCCGTCCGGCTGGCTGACAGGCCCCGGGAGTCCCAGTCCGATTCCGATCAGTCGTTGACCTTCCTGGGCGTGGGCGGCAGCGAGTTGCCGCGCCGTGGTCACAACCCAGGGCAGGATCGCATCCGGCCCTTCCGCGATGTCGATGTCGACGTGATGATCGGCAATGCATTGCGCGCGCATGTCGAATAGCCCAAAAGACGCGTGGCGGGACCCAAGGTCGACCCCTACGATCAGGCCACCGCTGGGGTCGACTTCCAGTTGGCGGGGTCGTCTGCCGCCAAGCGAGTCGCCACTGCCTGCCTCCCTGAGGTAGCCGGCCTCGATGAGGAGTTCCACCCTGACGGCGACCGTGGTGGGAGACAGGCCGGTGGCCCGGGCAACCTCGGCACGAGACGTGGCCCGCCCGCTGCGAACGAGGGTGAGGATGCCACCGGGGGAGCCCGCCGTGGTGGACGGCGCGGGTATCGCGGGTTTCGGCATCGGGAACCAATCGGATGGGGTTGCGTATGAACGTAGGTCAACGTTAGTGCATTTTTGGAGAAAGTCCAGTCAATATTGCACATAACACTTTTAGTTAGTACGCTCAACACCACCCGATGGCGGGCCCAGCAATACCCCCGAGATAGCCGCACCAGCGCCGGCGAGGAGTGAACTGATGAGCGAGAGCGAAAAACACCACACGCAATCGGCGACGCACGCGATGGTCACCCTTCGTGCGGTCGACAAGCATTTCGGCGATCTCCACGTGCTCAAGAACATCAACCTGGAGGTCGCCCCACGCGAAGTCGTCGTGGTCGTTGGCCCCTCCGGCTCAGGCAAGTCCACTCTCTGTCGAACCATCAACCGTCTTGAGGCCATCGGCTCCGGCGAAATAGAACTCGACGGTCAACCCCTTCCGATCGAGGGTGCAGCCTTGGCTCGCCTGCGTGCCCAGGTCGGGATGGTCTTCCAATCCTTCAACCTCTTCGCCCACCTCAGCATTCTCGACAACATCACACTCGCCCCGATCAACGTGCTGAAGATGAAGCAGGCGGATGCGAGGCGTGAGGGCCTCGAACTCCTCGCTCGCGTGGGTATCGCGGACAAGGCTGACCAGTTTCCCGCCCAACTCTCGGGCGGCCAGCAACAACGGGCGGCCATCGCCCGCGCGCTCGCCATGCATCCCAAGGTGATGCTCTTCGACGAGCCGACATCCGCCCTGGACCCCGAAATGGTCGGCGAAGTACTCGAAGTGATGACATCGCTCGCCGCCGAGGGGATGACCATGGTCGTCGTCACCCACGAGATGGGCTTCGCTCGCAAGGCGGCCGATCGTGTCGTCTTCATGGACGGCGGCCAAATCATCGAAGAGAACACCCCGGCCGAATTCTTCGATCATCCAAAATCTGAGCGGGCCCGAGCGTTCCTCGCTTCGATCCTCGCCCACTGATCCGCACACACCACCACGAGAAAAGGAAGCACATGTTCACATCAGGATCCCCCCGCCGACGGGTAGCCGTCCTCGGCGCTGTGGTCGCCGTGGCGGCGCTGGCGCTCACCGCCTGCTCCACCGGAACGTCCGGAAACGTCCCCGGCGGCAACGATGCCACTGACGCGAGCGGTGTCGAGCAGATGCTCGCAGGCGCGCCCGTGGCCGACGAGTCGCTCTTCACGCCAGGCTCCACCATGGCAAAGATTCGCGACCGCGGGACGCTCATCGTGGGAGAAGCCCTCGACGCACCGTTGCTTTCGCAGCAGGACCCAACAAACCCCGACGATGTCGCGGGCTACGACGCTTACCTCGCCCAGCTGCTCTCCGTCTACATCTTTGGTAAGCCCAGCGTCAAGATCGTGCCCCCGGCATCCGAGACTCGTGAGGCGCTGCTGCAGAACGGCACCGTCGACGTCGTCTTCAACACCTACACGATCACCGAAGAGCGTGCGAAGCAGATCACATTCGCCGGACCGTACTTCAGCTCAGGACTTGCCGTTGCGGTGAAAGCGGACAACAAAGACATCACCGGCATTGACGATCTCGGCGGTAAAACCGTCATCATCGGCTCCAACACCCCGGCAGTGACCGCCGTCCCAGAGGCGCAGCCCACGGCAAAACTCGTTGACTTCGCCACCGACCCGCAGGCGGTGCAGGCACTTCTTCAGGGTCGTGGCGACGCCTACGTGCAGGACTACACGCTGCTCGCCAGCAACGCGGCAGCCAACCCCAAACTCAAGGTCGTCGGCCAGCCGTTCACGGCAGAGCCCTACGGCATCGGCCTGGGCTTCGGCGATGCCGAGTTCAAGGAGTTCATCAACAACTGGCTGCTTAAAATCCAAGAGGGAGGCCAGTGGGGCCAGGCCTGGACCCACAGCCTCGGCACGGTCGTAGAGTCCGAAATCCCGACACCGCCGACCATCGGATCGGTTCCCGGCTCCTAACGAGCGCGGAGCAACGCCAGGAGAGAACAGATGGAAATATTCACGGAGAATGCGGGGCTCCTCCTCGACGCGATTGGCACGACGCTCCTCATGGTCGTCGTCGCCGGTGTCGGGTCCCTCCTCCTCGGAGTACTTGTGACGGTGGCTCGCGTGAGCCCCATCCCCATTCTTCGACGGGCTGCCTTCCTCTACGTCCAATTCTTCATCAATGTTCCCCTTCTGGCGTTGCTCCTGCTCGCCGTCTTCGCCCTGCCCGATGCGGGCCTCATCCTCCCCCTTCTCCCCACGGCGATTATCGTCCTCACCGTGTACGAATCCGCCTACGTCGCGGAAGCGGTACGCAGCGGGGTGAACACTGTCGCCGTTGGTCAGATCGAAGCCGGTCGCGCGCTTGGTCTCACCCTCTGGCAAAGCCTGCGCCTGATCGTCATTCCCCAATCACTCCGCGCCGTGGTGCAGCCGATCGGCAACGTCATGATCGCGCTGGCCATGAACACGGCGCTCGCCGCCGTTGTCGGCGTGGTCGAACTCACGTCCCGGGTCAACAAGATCAACCTCGTCCATGCGAAGCCGATTGAGATCTTCACAAGTGCCGGGCTCGTCTACATGCTGATCGCCCTGGCCATCGGGCTGGCCGCCGGCCGCATTGAACGCAAGGTGGCGATCATCCGATGAGTACCAACAACACCAACGCGGCGTCGTATCTCTACGAGGTCCCCGGCCCTCGCGGTCGCCGGCGCATTCTCACGGGCTCCATCATCAGCGCTCTGGCGATCGCCGGCATCATTTTCGCCGGCCTCTGGCAGTTCGCCAGCAACGGTCAACTCGATGCCGCCAAGTGGATACCGTTCCTTGACCTCGCCATCTGGCAATACCTGGGCGTCGGCCTGCTCGGCACACTCGAGGCGGCCGCGATCGTTGCGGTGCTCGGCGCCGCTCTCGGGGTGCTTCTCGCCCTGGGCCGTGTCGGCAAGCTTCGTTGGCTGAGCTGGCTCTGTGGCGCGTACATCGAGATTGCTCGTACCGTGCCCGTGCTGCTCCTGATCTACCTGATGCTGTTTGGTCTTCCGCAGCTCGGCATCAACTTCCCCGTGCTGTGGAAACTCGCCATTCCCCTTACCCTCGCCAACTCGGCGGTCTTCGCTGAGATCGTTCGGGCCGGCATCCTGAGCCTGCCCCGCGGTCAAGCTGAGGCCGCCTACAGCCTTGGCCTGCGTGGCGGCCAGGTGATGAGGCTCGTCGTGCTGCCCCAGGCCGTGCGCAACGTAACCCCGTCGCTGCTCACCCAGCTGGTGAGCCTCATGAAGGACACTTCGCTCGGCTACATCGTCGCGTTCACTGAGCTGCTCTATCGCGGACAGGTACTGTCAAGCTTCAACCATTTGCTCATCCAGACCTACCTCGTGGTCACGATCGTCTACCTGGTGGTAAACGGCAGCCTCTCCGGCCTGGCCGCTCGATTGCAGAAGAAGCCCGGTCGGCGGCGCACGAGCAGCCTGTCACTCCCATTGCCCACACCGGGCGGGCTATCAACACAGAAGGCGTCCAATGTCTGATCAAACCGCCGAAGCACTTTCCGAACTTGCCGTTGTTCGGCGTTCGGGCATGATTGAGAGCCGTCACTTCGGTTCGATTCTCGCCTTCGACTCCGATGGCGCCGTGGTGGTCGAGCTTGGTTCGCCCGACGCCGCCATCCTGCCCCGTTCGACGGTGAAGCCGTTGCAAGCAATGGCGTGCCTCATCGCCGGTGCGGAACTCTCTGGGCCGGAATTGGCGATAGCCAGCGGAAGCCACACCGGTGAAGATGCCCACGTCGCAGTGGTCGTTGGCATCCTGCAGCGCGCGGGTCTCGACGAGCACGCACTCGGGTGCCCCGTGGACCGTCCAGAAGATGAGCAGACTTTTGAGCGGATGATCCGGGAGCGCGAAGGCCGCAGCCGTCTGCGCATGAACTGCTCGGGCAAGCACGCGGCCATGCTGCTCGCTTGCGCAGCCAACGGATGGTCGACGGACGACTACCTTGACCCGTCGCACCCCCTGCAACAGCAGGTGCAGAAAACCATGGCTGACATGACCGGTGTGCCCGTCTCACACGTCGCCGTTGACGGCTGCGGTGCCCCACTCTTTGGAACAACCGTGCGTGGGGTGGCGGCAGCATTCCGTTCGCTGGTACTTATGGACGCCGACTCCGCTGCGGGTCGGGTAGCGACTGCCATGCGTGAAAATCCGTTCTATGTTGGCGGTACCGGCCACGCCAACAGCGAACTCATGTCCAATATGCCTGGTGCGCTGGCCAAGGGAGGCGCTGAGGGAGTCATCGGCGTCGCCACGAGCGACGGTGCCTCGGTATCGATGAAGATTATTGACGGCAGCCCTCGGGCGACGACCGTTCTCGCGCTCGCCGCCCTTGAGTTCCTCGGCTATGAGACCTCGGTGGCGGCTGAGTTCGCCCACGTCCCGGTGCTCGGCGGCGGACACCCGGTGGGGCAGATTGAGGTCGGAGCCGACCTCCATCGCGCGATGGCTATCGGGGGACCACGACCATGACGGTCCTTGAAGTGTGCCTCGACGACATCGACGGTGCCGGGGTCGCCGAACGCGCCGGGGTCGAACGCATCGAGTTGTGTGCGGCGCTCGACAACGGTGGAATCACGCCGAGCATCGGCACCGTCTCCTCCGTGCTCGCCTCCCTAACGACGCTGACGGTGATGGTGCTGATTCGGCAGCGCGGCGGCGACTTCGTCTACTCCGCAGCGGAAGTCGACTCCATGGTTGCCGATATTCGGGCGATACGCGGGCTCCCTCGACCCGAGGGTGTCACGCTCGGCTTCGTCGTCGGTGCGCTCACCCCGGAAGGCACCGTCGATGAGGTGGCGACCGCCGCATTCGTCGAGGCATGCCGGGAACATCCTGTTACCTTCCACAAGGCCTTCGACCTGACCAGAGATTTGCCCGTCGCGCTCGAGACGCTGATTGAGCTCGGCATCTCGCGGGTGCTCACCTCCGGCGGAAATGCCAGCGCCTTGCAGGGCGCAGATTCCCTCGCTGCTCTGGTTGAGCAGGCAGGCGACCGGATGACCATCCTTGCCGGAGGCGGCGTTCGCGCTCACAATGCGCGTGAAATCATCGAGCGCACCGGAGTCACCGAGTTGCACTTCCGTGCGGCAGCCGAGGTTCCGAGCCGCGGCTACCAGGGGGGCGCATCCACGCTCTATGACAGCGGCACCCGGATTGTCACGTCTCCCGAACTTGTGCGTGGGCTGCGGGCCGTGGCGGCGCCCTCATGAGCAAGATGTCAAGGCTGCCCGATGTGGTCGTTGCGGTTGATCTGGGCGGCACCTCGCTCAAGGGCTCGCTGGTATCGGAGACCGGGGAGACCGTCGCGACGCGGACCCGGATGACACCAGCGCAGGGAATCGTCGACGCGTTGATGCTGCTGATCGACGAGCTCATGGAGGCCGCAACGGCCAACGACCGGCGCGTTGTGGCGGCGGCCGTCGTCACGCCAGGGATGGTCGACGAGCGCACCGGTGTTGTCGTCTACGCCTCCAATTTGAACTGGCGGGATGTTCCGCTGCTCGAGCAGCTGCAGCGGCGCCTGTCGGTTCCCGTATCCGTGGGACATGACGTTCGCGCGGCCGGTCTTGCCGAGAGCCGACTCGGTGCCGCCATGGGGGTCGACGACTTCACGCTCATTCCCATCGGAACGGGGATGGCCGCGGCACTGGTCTCCTCGGCGGATCCGATTCGTGGTGCCCTCGGTGCGGCAGGCGAGATCGGTCACATCCCCATCGTTCAGGGCGGCGAGCCGTGCGCCTGCGGACAGCGCGGATGTCTCGAGGTCTACGTCTCCGGAGCCGGAGTCGCCCGCCGCTATGCCGCCCGCGCGGGCGGTCGGCTTTCGTCGCGGCAGATCGTTGCGCGGCTCGGAACCGATCCAGACGCCGACGCCGTGTGGGAGGACGCGACCCGGGCGCTTGCCCAGGGGCTCGCCATCGTGACACTGCTGCTCGATCCAGGCGTCATTGTTCTCGGGGGTGGCTTCTCCCAGGCTGGGTCGGCGCTCCTGGATCCGGTCACCCGCTATCTCGACGAGTCGCTTGCCTGGAGAGACGCCCCCCGAGTTGTGCTCTCCAGCCTCGGCGGAGATGCCGGGCGTGTGGGCGCGGCGCTACTCGCCTTCGCCAGCGTGGGCCGCCTCGATGTTGCCGACCGCTGGGTGCTCGACACGGTGCGAGTGCCGCTGTAGCCGGTGCACCGGGGCAGCGGGGCAGCGCGATCGAACGGGACATGGAGTCCATCGCCCCTGGTGGTTAGGGAGCCGCTCGCCGCGCCGGGGTGCGCGGCATCGATGCCGCCGCAAGCACCGTGAGGGCGGCAACCACTCCCACGGCCAGGAAGACCGCCGATGACCCGGCGATGACGGTTGCCGCATCCGGAGCTCCATTGCCGGATGCCGCGAAGATCCCGTTCGCCACCGCGCCGAAGATCGCGACCCCCACGGCGCTGCCGATGGAGCGGGAGAACAGGTTGGCTCCGGTGACAACGCCGCGTTCGTTCCATTCGACGCTGGATTGGGCGGCGATCAGTGAGGGGGTGGCCACCAGGCCGAGGCCGAGGCCAACGACGAAGCAGCCGGCCGCGACGAGGGGCACGGCGGGGTTCGCGGCGGTTGCGGCGAGCCCGGTGATTCCGAGCAGAACGATGGAGCTGCCGATGAGCGCCGTTCTGCGAAAACCGATGCGGAGGTACAGCCGCCCAGAGAGCGAGGCCGAGATCGGCCAACCGATGGTGAGCGCGGCCAGGGCCAGCCCGGCGACGAGGGGGGTGGTGCCGATCGCCCCCTCGAGAAACGTTGGCACGAAGGAGGTGAGCCCGATCAGGATCGCCCCGACGCCGATCGAGACGAGGGCGGTGCTGAGCAGGAGGTGCCGGCGGAACACCCAGAGCGGAAGCATCGGTTCCGCCGCCCGCCGCTCGGCGAGCAGGAACAGACTGAGCAGCAGCGAGCCCAGGGCGAAGGAGCCGATGCTCGCCGGCGAGTTCCAGGCCCAGGCCTGGCCACCCTCGAGCACGGCCATGATCAGAAGGCTGAGGGAGGCGGTGAGTAACACGGCGCCGAGGTAGTCGACCCGATGGCGGCGTGGCTCGACCGACTCGTGGAATTGGCGCAGCAGCATCCAGGCGGCGATGACACAGAGCGGAATGTTGACGAAGAAGATCCAACGCCAGGTCAGGAACTGGGAGAACAGGCCGCCGAGGGTAGGGCCGACGACGGCGGAGATCGCCCACACGCTTGCGAGGTAGCCCTGTACCTTCGCGCGTTCGGCCACCGTGTAGATGTCGCCGGCGATGGTGACCGCCATTGGTTGCACGGCGCCCGCCCCGAGACCCTGGATGGCACGGAAGACGATGAGCATCGGCATGCTCCAGGCCAGCCCGCAGAGCACCGAGCCGAGCAGGAAGAGAGCGATGCCGGTTAGCACGATCGGTTTGCGGCCGACGGTGTCCGCCAGTTTCGCGTACACCGGCACGGACACGGCCTGGGCGAGCAGGTAGATGGAGAACAACCAGGGGAACTGCGAGAACCCGCCGAGGTCTTTCACGATCGTGGGCACG
>JBDTAA010000163.1:0-5737 GCA_039924805.1 Cryobacterium sp. | reverse complement strand
CGGGGCGTGTCGACGCCGTCCCCGGCCGCTTCGTAGCCGTACAGGGCCACATCCGCGTCGTCGAGGAACGCGTGGAAGATGCCCATGGCGTTGGAGCCGCCGCCGACGCAGGCGGTGACGGCGTCGGGCAGGCCGCCGGTGAGGTCGAGGACCTGCTGGCGGGCCTCCTCGCCGATGATCTTCTGGAAGTCGCGCACCATGGCCGGGAACGGGTGCGGCCCGGCGACCGTGCCGAAGATGTAGTTGGTGTTGCCGACGTTCGTCACCCAGTCGCGCATGGCGTCGTTGATCGCGTCCTTGAGCGTTCGGGAACCCGACTTGACCGCGACGACCTCCGCGCCGAGCAGGCGCATCCGTGCCACGTTGAGGGCCTGGCGTTCGGTGTCGACCTCGCCCATGTAGACGACGCAGTCAAGCCAGAATAGGGCTGCGGCGGTGGCCGTGGCAACGCCATGCTGGCCGGCGCCGGTTTCGGCGATCACGCGGGTCTTGCCGATCCGCTTGGTGAGCAGAGCCTGCCCGAGCACGTTGTTGATCTTGTGGGAGCCGGTGTGGTTCAGGTCTTCGCGCTTGAGGATGATCCGGGCCCCCCCTGCGGAGGCGGCGAAACGCGGCACCTCCGTGATGATGGAGGGCCGACCGGTGTAGCTGCGGTGCAGCGCCATCAGCTCGGCGGCGAATGCCGGGTCTTCGCGGGCCAGGGCGTATTCGGCGCTGAGCTCGTCGAGGGCGGCCATCAGCGATTCGGGAACCCACCGCCCGCCGAACTCGCCGAAGTAGGGGCCGGATTCAGTGCGCAGGGACATTTAGACCGCCAAAAACTCGGTAAGGGTACGGATGGGGTCGTTGGTGACGAGGGCCTCGCCCACGAGAACGACGTCTGCGCCGGCGGCGCGGTAGTGGGCGACATCCGCCGCGCTCTTCACGGCGGATTCGGCGACCCGGACGACGCCGGACGGGATTCTGTCGGCGAGGGTGCCGAACAGGTTCTGATCCAACTCGAACGTGGAGAGGTCGCGGGCGTTGACTCCGACGAGGCTCGCACCGATATCGAGCGCCCGATGCACCTCGTCGGCGCTGTGCGTTTCGACGAGGGCGGTCATGCCGAGCTCCCGAATGAGGTCGTGCAGGGACTGCAGGGTGGATTGGTCGAGCGCTGCGACGATGAGCAGCACGAGGTCGGCACCCGCGGCCCTGGCCTCGAAGACCTGGTAGGGGTCGGCGATGAAGTCCTTGCGCAGCACGGGGATGCTCACGGCGGCACGGACCTGTTCGAGGTCGCCCAGCGAACCCTTGAAGCGTCGGCCTTCGGTGAGCACGCTGATGGCGCTGGCACCGCCGAACTCGTAGGAGACGGCGAGGGCGGCCGGGTCGGCGATCTCGGCAAGCGTCCCCCTGGATGGGCTGGCGCGCTTGACCTCGGCGATGATCCGCACCCGGTCGGCGGGGGCGAGTGCGGAGAGGGCGTCGATTGCGGCGGGCCGCTCGAGGGCGGCCGCTTCGACGTCGGCATAGGGGCGGCTGGCCCGGCGCAGGTGCGCGTCGGCTACGGCACCGGCTAGAAGCTCGGAGAGCACTCGGTCAGTGACTCTCGGGCGCGGATCTGAGGCCGCCGACGCCATAGCCGAGCCTCGTCATCATCCAGCCGACCAGGGCGCCGATGAGGAGGAGACCGGCGGAGGCCCAGACCAGCCAGGCCATGTGGAAGAAGAAGGCGATCGTCCCGATGGTGAATGCCAGGAGCATGATCGTGACAGCGGTCCACGCCGCGGTCGAATGTCCGTGACCGGGGTCCGACTCGAAGCTCATTGTTCTCCTTTTGTGCGTTGCGTTGACGGGCGAAACAAGTCTAGCGGGCCGGTGGATCGCGGGTGTTCAGGGTCGCGGTCCGGGCGCGTGACCGGCGGTTGGATCGTCACCGCGGCTGAGGTCGTCCCAGGAGTCGACCGCGTCTCGGGTCGGCGGGGCGTCGGACTCGTCGGCGCGGCCGGCTTGCGCGGGCTTGAGGCGCACCGCCTGGTAGCGCGTTGTCGATCCGGGCCAGCGCCGGGCCGTGACGACGATGGCGAGGCCAACGGCGGCCATGACGACGCCGGCGAGCAGGGCCACGAACGGCCAGGCGGTCGCGGTGGGATCGACCACGGCCAGCTCGATCGATTCCCTGCCGGAGATACCGGTTGCGGCGGTGACCGATGCAGCGCTCGCTGCTCCGGGGTCGGTGATGGCCAGCAACGAGGCGAGAAAGACGGAGGCGCCGAGGAGCACCTCGAGGGCACCGAGGACAACCCGGATGACCGGGCCGGCGATGGTCAGGGCGCCGCCGAGGGCCAGGCCGGCCAGGGCGAGGGCCGTCAGTGCCGGGGACGCCGTGGATCCGTCCACCACGAGGTGCTGCACTGCCGAACCGGTCGTTGACACGTCGGCCAGGATCCAGGCCTGTGTCCACGCGAGGAGGGCGAGGCCGCTGGCGAGGAGCACGCCGAGGACAAGACCGAGTTTGATCCGTGCGCCGCTGCGCATCAGAAGACCCGTTTCATGGCATTGGCGACGGCGACGGCCCGCAGCGGCGCGGCTGCCTTGTTCTGCGATTCCTGGTACTCGGAGGCCGGGTCGGAGTCGGCGACGAGTCCGCCGCCGGCCTGCACCCTGGCGACACCGTCCATGATCACGGCCGTGCGGATGGCGATGGCCAGGTCGGCGTCCCCGGCGAAGCCGAAGTAGCCGACCACTCCCCCGTAGACGCCGCGCTGCGCGGGTTCGAGGTCGTCGATGATCTCGAGCGCCCGCGGCT
Organism: Cryobacterium sp.; assembly: GCA_039924805.1. Classification (GTDB taxonomy): domain Bacteria; phylum Actinomycetota; class Actinomycetes; order Actinomycetales; family Microbacteriaceae; genus Cryobacterium. The sequence goes on along the minus strand of JBDTAA010000163.1, from coordinate 2,946 downwards.
TGGGAGCGCCGGAAAGCGTACCGGCAGGGAACGTGGCCCGGAAGACATCCAGCGCCGTCTTCGTCGGCAGCAGGTTGCCCTCCACCGACGAGACGAGGTGCATGATGTGGCTGAAGCGTTCGACCCGCATGAATTCGGTGACCTCGACGGAGCCGGCGGCGCATACCTTCAGCAGGTCGTTCCTGGCGAGGTCGACGAGCATGAGGTGCTCGGCGCCCTCCTTGGCGTCCCCGGCGAGTTCGGTCTCGTAGTCCGCGTCTTCTTCGGGCGTCGCGCCGCGCGGCTTGGAGCCGGCGATCGGGTGGGTGAAGACGCGGTCGTTCTGCACCTTGACCAGGGCCTCCGGGGACGACCCGACGATCGAGTACTGTTCTCCGGCGGGCGAGACGAGGTTGAGCAGGTACATGTATGGGCTCGGGTTCAGGCTCCGGAGCACCCGGTAGACGTCGATCGGATCGGCGGTGCACTCCTGGTCGAAACGCTGGGAGATGACGACCTGGAAGACGTCGCCCTCCCTGATGTGTTCCTTGGCGGTGTCGACGGAGGCGAGGAAATCCTCGCGGGCGGTGCGAGTCGTCGGAGCGGGCTGCGTGCTCAGGTCGACCTCGGCCAGCCATGCCTCGGCCGGTTGGGCCAGGCGGGCCTGCAGCCCGTCGAGGCGGGCCTGCGCCCCGGACCACAGGGCGGTGTCGGTGTCGGTGCCGTCGTTGAGCACATTGGCGATGAGCTGAACGGTACCGAACTTGTGGTCGATCACGACGAGGTCGGCCACAAAGCTGAACGCCTGCCCCGGCACGTCGAAGTCGGCGGGGGGCTGGTTGGGCAGCCGCTCGATCTGGCGAATCGCCTCCCAGCCGATGAATCCGACGAGACCGCCGGTGAGCGGAGGGTGGTCGGGCAGGCGCGGGCTCTGCCACCGTTCGTAGAGGTGGGCGAGGGCCGCGAGCGGGCCGAGGCCGACCGTGTCGCCGAGCGCGCGTTCCTCCGACACCCCGTAGTCGAGCCAGTGCGAGAGGTCGCCCCGCTGGGTGAGAACGCCGAAGGAGGACACCCCGACGAACGAGAAGCGGGACCAGATGCCGCCCTGCTCCGCCGACTCGAGCAGGAAGCTGCCCGGCTGGTCGGCGGCCAGTTTGCGGAAGATCCCGACGGGCGTCTCGCCATCAGCGAACAGTTCGCGCATCACCGGAATCACGCGGTGCTCGGCGAGCAGCCCGGCGAATTGGGCGGCGGTAGTTGTGCCGGCGGAGCTCATTCCGCGGCCCAGGGGGCGGCTTCTGCCGCCGACGCGACGAGCACATCGAGGCCGCGACCGTCGAAGCAGGTGCGGGTACCGGTGTGGCAGGCGACACCGACCTGCTCGACCGTGACAAGGAGGGTGTCCGCATCGCAGTCGAGTGCGGCCGAACGCACGTACTGCGCGTGGCCGGACGTGTCGCCCTTGCGCCAGTACTCCTGGCGACTACGGGACCAGAACGTGACCCGGCCCTCGGTGAGCGTGCGCCGCAGCGCCTCCCGATCCATCCAGCCGAGCATCAGCACCTCGAGCGTGTCCCACTGCTGGATCACGGCCGGCAGCAGTCCGTCGGAGTTGAAGACGGCCTGCTTCAGGCCCGCCTCCGGTGTCATCAGCGGGGTCATTTTCGCACCAGCATTCCGGCGTCCGCGAGCACGCGCTTCACGTCGCCCATCGTCTGTTCTCCGCTGTGGAAGACGGATGCCGCGAGCACGGCGTCCGCCCCGGCCCTGATGGCGGGCGGGAAGTGTTCGAGCAGGCCGGCCCCGCCGGAGGCGATGAGTGGAACGGTGCTCAGCTCACGCATCAGGGAGATCAGTTCGAGGTCGAATCCCTGTCGGGTGCCGTCGGCATCCATCGAGTTGACCAGCAACTCGCCGGCCCCCAGCTGGATGGCGGTGCGGGCCCAGGCGAGGGCATCCAGGTCGGTTTCGGTGCGTCCGCCGTGGGTGGTCACCACGAAACCGGATTCTGTGCGGTCGCTGCGCTTGACATCGAGCGAGAGGACGAGCACCTGCGAGCCGAACCTGTCGGCGATTTCGGCGATGAGGGCCGGGCGCGCTATCGCGGCACTGTTGATGCCCACCTTGTCCGCCCCGTTGGCCTGCAGCCGAGACACGTCTTCGACGCTGCGGATGCCACCGCCGACGGTCAGCGGGATGAAGACCTGCTCGGCCGTGGCGCGCACCACGTCGTAGGTCGTCGACCGGTTGTCCACCGTCGCGGTGACGTCGAGGAAGGTGAGTTCGTCGGCGCCCTGCTCGTAGTAGAGGCGCGCGAGTTCCACCGGGTCTCCGGCATCGCGGAGGTTCATGAAGTTGACGCCCTTGACGACGCGGCCATTGGCCACGTCGAGGCAGGGAATAACTCGCACCGACAGGGTCATGCCGGTCGCTCCGTCGCTGCTTGTTCCACAGTCATATTCTTCACCGTGCGACAGTTACAGGCGAGCGTTGTGGATTGTGGAGACGAGGATCGCCCGGGCGCCGAGCGCGTATAGCTCGTCCATCACGTGGTTGGTGTCGACGCGCGGGATCATGACGCGCACGGCGACCCAGTTCGGGTCGCGCAGCGACGAGACGGTCGGGGACTCGATGCCGGTGGCGAGCTGGCAAGCGGCGTCGAGCTTGTCGATCGGCACGTCGTAGTCGATGAGCACGTATTGGCGGGCCACGAGCACGCCCTGCAGGCGGCGCAGGAGGGTGCCGATGCCCGGGTTCTCGTTCTCGGAGCTGATCAGGACCGCGGTCGACTCGAGGATGACGGGACCGAAGATCTCCAACCCGGCCTTGCGCAGCGTGGATCCGGTGGAGACGACGTCGGCGACGGCATCCGCAACGCCCAGTTGCACGGCGGATTCGACGGCGCCGTCGAGGGTGACCAGGGTGACATTCACGTCGTGGGTGGCCAGGAACTTCTCGACCAGGCCG
>JBDTAA010000162.1:0-8831 GCA_039924805.1 Cryobacterium sp. | reverse complement strand
CGGCAGAGCCGAACGCGCGCCATCATTGCCGTGGGCGTGATCGCGGTGCTTCTGATCGGCGCGCTGTTCGCGACGGTCGGCTCCCTGAACCGGGATGTGTACAGTGCCGGCGGCTTCGTGGGCCAGTACCTCGACGCGATCGCGCGGCACGACGCGGCAAGCGCGCTGGCCATTCCCGGCGTGGAGCTGACCGACGCACGGCTCAAGGAAGCCGGGCTCCCCCAGGGGCTCCCCAGAACGCTGCTGCGCGGATCGGTGCTCGGCGAGCTGACCGACATCGACCTGCGCAGCGACACAGCCGACGAGAACGGGCGCCACACGGTGGTCTACGACTTCCGGCTGGACGGCAAGAAGTCGACCATGGAATTCACCGTGGCGCGCGCCGGTACCGTCGCCGGTGTCTTCCGGGACTGGCGCTTCACGACGAGCCCCCTCGCCGTGCTTGGGGTGACCGTGCTGCACGAGGCCACCTTCACCGTGAACGGGCTCACCCTCGACACCCGCGCCCATGCGGCCCGCGACGCGCCGGCCACGTTCTCGAATCAGGCCGCGTACGCCGCATTCGCCCCGGCGAGCTACCATTTCAGCCACGATTCGACCCTCCTCACCAGCGAGCAGCAGACTGTCCCCGTCACGACCTCCGCGGCGACGGATGTCACCATCGACGCCGTTCCCAACGAGCGGTTCATCAAACAGGTGCAGACCGAACTCAACGACTTCCTGGACGCCTGCGCGACGCAGAAGGTGCTCCAGCCCTCCAACTGCCCGTTCGGCATCGAGATCAACGACCAGGTGGAGAATCTGCCAAAGTGGTCGATCGCGGGCTACCCGGTGGTCACCCTGGCCGCGGGTGAGACAACGTTCAAGATGCCGGGAACGGACGGCAGAGCCCACATCGTCGTCGACGTGCGCTCGCTCTTCGACGGGGAGCTCAGCACCCGGGACGAAGACGTGCCGTTTACCGTGGCGATGAGCGTAACCATCCAGCCCGACGGCGCCCTGGCGATTCAGCTGCAGTGAGCCACGCGCCTCGGCGCAGCCCCCGTCGAGATTGACCGTTCCGGTCGACTTGCCCCCGCGCACCGGTCAAACTCGACCGGAACTGGCAAGGTCGGCGGCGCCAGCGGTGGGCAGGCGGGCGGGCGGGCAGGCAGGCGGGCGGCGGGTGGCAGGCGGGCGGGCGGGCGGCGCTAGCGCTAGCGGTCGTGGGCCGCCAGCCGCGCGAGTGCCGCGTTGTAGTCGTCGAGCTCGGCGTCGCCGGTGCGGTCGGCGTTGCGATCGCGGCGCCGGGATTCCTTCTCGTCACCGCGGCTCCACTGGATTGCCACGACGATGGCCAGCGCGATCGTCGGCAGCTCCCCGATGCTCCAGGCGATTCCGCCGCCCGCCTGCTGGTCGGCGATGGCGCTCAGGCCCCAGTCGCGACCCATTGCCCCGTACCAATCGGCGAGCAGCAGCCCCGTGCCGGTCATCAGAGCCACGCCGAAGAATGCGTGGAACGCCATGGTGCCCAGCAGCAGCAGCAGCCGGAACGCGTATGGCAGCCGGTACGGCACCGGGTCGATGCCGATCAGGGACTGCACGAACAGGTACCCCGTGATGAGGAAATGAACGACCATCCACTCGTGGCCAATGTGGTCGGTGGTCGCCCAGCTGAACAGCGGCGAGTAGTAGAACACCCAGAGCGACCCGGCGAAGAGACCGGCGGCGACGAAGGGATGCGAGAGGGCGCCGGCGTACTTCGAGTGCACGGCCAGGAGGACCCACTCGCGCGGCCCCCGGCTACCGTCGGCGCGTTTACGGATGGCGCGCGCGGCGAGCGTCACCGGTGCTCCGGGCACGAGGAGCACCGGAACGAGCATCGTCAGCGCCATGTGCGCGAGCATATGGGTGGAGAAGAGGTACGTGCCGTAGACGTTCACGCCGCCATTGGTGATATAGAACAGGATCAGCATCCCCAGGACCCAGAGCACCGTGCGGTGCAGCGGCCACGCGTCGCCGCGGAGGCGAAGGCGCCGCACGCCTGCGAGGTAGAAGAAGATGCCGAACGCGCAGAACAGGACCCAGGCGAGGTCGAAGTCCCACTCGGTGAAGTACCGGGCGAAGGTGAGCTCGGGTGGCAGTGGCTCCCCGGTGAGGATCTGCGCGGGTGTCGACGTGGGAATGGCCGTGGCGTCGACCTGGGCGACAGGCGTGGCCGTCTTCGCCAGCGCCGCAGCGACGCCGGAGGCCAGGCCCATGAAGGCCAGCTCGGCCGAGACGAGTGCCCAGAACCATCGAGGCTCGTTCTTCGGGCTCCGCTTCATTCGCTCCATCACGAACCGGCGCTGCACGAGGCCGAACCCGCCCAGCACGGTCAGCGCGGCCACCTTGACCAGCACGAGCACCCCGTAGACGCTGAGGAGCCTGTCGAGGCTGCCGATGCGCAGCTCGGCGCTCACGTAGCCGGAGACGGCGACCACGATGAAGCTGACCAGCGCGAGCGAGGAATACCGCGTCAGCACGACCCAGAGGCGCCCCTCGGTGAGCCGGCCGCGCAGGATCACGATGGTCAGCAGGCCGCCGAGCCAGATCGCGGCAAAGACGAGGTGCAGGCCAAGCGCCGTGATGGCGGCGTTGTGGCCTTCCGCTCCGGCCGAATGGCCCTGCAACGCCATCGGAACGAGCGAGGCGACCGCCAGGGCGGTGACGAAGACGAGCGCGGTGAGGTTGCGAACCGCGAAGCAGAGCACCGTGACGCCCGCGGCGATGAGGGTCGTGCCGAGCCAGGCCTGGCCGATCTCGATCTGACTGAAAAACTGGCCCATCGTCGCGCTGAAGCGGTCGTCCACACTGAAGGCCACATTCGTCACCTGGAGGAAGGTGAGGAACCCCGTGGCCGCTGCCGCGACCGTCAAGACGGCGGCGGATGCGGCGGCAAAGTCGAGCGCGGTGTTGAACTCGCGCTCCCTGGGGCTCAGCGCGAAGGCGGTGAGTACGAGGCCTCCGATCGTGCCCGCGGCGCCGAGGTTGACCAGGAGCTTGGCGATGGGAAGACCCCAGCGGACCACCGGGCCCGGGTCGGCGAGCAGCTGGGCGCTCGCGCCGCCACCGTAGGCGAGCCCGGCGACAGTCGCCAGCAGCGCCACCAGCAGGAGGGCTGCCGGACCAACGACGCGAACAATTCGGGGCACTCAGCAAGCCTAACCGTGCATGCGGGCGCCGGCTTCCGCGCGGGCCCGCACCGGGTACGGCGAAGGGCGCCGACCGAAGTCGACGCCCTCACTCGTGCAAAAACTGAATGCTACTTGGCGGCAGCCTTGAGCTTGCTACCCGCGGTCAGCTTGACGCGGTGGCCAGCGGCGATCTGGATCTCTTCGCCGGTCTGCGGGTTGCGGCCCGTGCGCGCGGCGGTCGCGGTGCGCTCGACTCCGAGCCATCCCGGGATCGTGACCTTGCCGTCGTTAGCAACGGTGTCGGCGAGGGTTGTGAAGAAAGCGTTCAGAACGCTGTCGACGGCAGTCTGGCTCTGGCCAGAATCTGCGGCAACCTTGGCAACGAGCTCGGTCTTGTTCAGCGACTTGTCAGCCATTGAGTGTCCTCCTCGGACCTTCGTGAAAACAGGTAGTTAGGGCGAACGGAGGGCTCCTGAAAACCGCTCCGCTGGTCGGTTCGACCGGGTTGAATCTAGCAGAGATCGGCGGAATTACGCGGATTTCCGGCCATTCGGGACCGATTCGCCCGGCGAGTCGCACCTTTTTTCGCTCAACGCGAACGACACAGGGGATGCCGACCGAAGTCGACATCCCCTGTGGACGTTCCGGATGACCGCTTACGCGGTCGCCCGCGGTGTTACCAGCTGGACTTGGTGATGCCGGGCAGCTCGCCCCGGTGGGCCATGTCGCGGAAACGAACGCGAGAGATACCGAACTTGCTGAGGTGTCCGCGGGGACGGCCGTCAACCGCGTCGCGGTTGCGCAGGCGAACCGGCGAGGCGTTGCGGGGAAGCTTCTGCAGGCCGAGGCGCGCGGCCTCGCGGGACTCGTCGGTGCCGTTCGGGTCAATGAGACCCTTCTTCAGCTCGAGGCGCTTGGCGGCGTATCGCTCGACGATAACCTTGCGCTGGTTGTTCTTGGCAATCATGCTCTTCTTCGCCATTTTTAGCGCTCCTCACGGAAGTCAACGTGCTTACGCACTACGGGGTCGTACTTCTTGAGTACGAGACGGTCGGTGTCGTTACGACGGTTCTTGCGGGTCACGTAGGTGTAACCCGTGCCGGCGGTCGAACGAAGCTTGATGATCGGACGGACGTCATGCTGCTTTGCCATTAGATCTTCACCCCACGAGCGAGTACGTCCTTGACGACGGACTCGATGCCGCGTGCGTCAATGACCTTGATGCCCTTGGCCGACAGAGTCAGCGTGACGTTCCGGCGGAGCGAGGGTACGTAATATGTCTTCTTCTGAACATTCGGGTCGAAGCGACGCTTGGTGCGTCGGTGCGAGTGCGAAATGTTGTGTCCGAAGCCGGGAACGGCTCCGGTCACCTGGCAGACAGCTGCCATGGTTTTCCTCCAATACCGAAGGGCGAAATGCCCTTCCCAAGATCTCTTGTCGACCGCGCGCAGCCAGTCACCATAAAGGGGAGTGGCCGCGAAAACGGCAGTGCACGCATGGATATGCGCAGCAGCGTCCCACTTTACGGGCTGAAACGCCGAACCGCAAACCAGCGCGGGCGCCGAACGGGCGTGACTACGGGGCGGATGCCGCGGTGCAGGCCGCGCAGAGGCCGAAGACGTCGACGACGTGGGCGGCCTGGCTGAAGCCGTGCTCGGCGGCCACGTTCCCGGCCCAGGTCTCCACCGCATCCGCTTCGATTTCGACCGTGAGACCGCAGTTACGGCAGATCAGGTGGTGGTGGTGGTCGTTCGTGCTGCAGGCGCGGTACAGGCTCTCGCCCTCCGGGGACTGCAGCGAATCGGCGCCCCCGTCGGTGGCGAGATCGGCCAGGGCCCGGTAGACCGTGGCGAGGCCGATCGGCGAACCGGTCGCATGCAGCGTGGAGTGGAGACCCTGGGCGCTGACGAACCCCTCCGCCTCGCCGAGGGCCGCGCGCACGGCCTCCCGCTGCCAGGTGTTTCGCTTCATGCTCTCAACCGTATCCGCGAGGCGCCGAGCGTGCGCACGCCGAGGGCGAGCACGAAGAAGGCGGCGGCCGTGAGCGCGATGGCCGGCCCGGCAGGCACATCGAGGGCGCGGGAGAGCACCACGCCGATGACGCCGGATGCGGCGCCGATCACGGGGGCGGCAACGACGATCTGCGTGGCACGGCTGGCGAGCAGCCTGGCCGCGGCGGCCGGGGCCGCGATCAGAGCGATGGCGAGGATAGCGCCGACGGCCGGCATCGCCGTGACCACCGTGGCGGTGATGAGGGCTAGGCTGAGCAGCTCAATCGGCCATTCCCGGTAGCCCGCGGCGCGGAATCCGTTCACGTCGAAGGTCGAAAACAGGATCTCCTTGCCCAGGAACACGACGACCCCGACGGCGACGGCGAGAACGCCGGCGGCGAGCAGCACGTCCCCGGTCGTCACGGTGAGGATGGATCCGACCAGGAACGACTCGACCTGCACCGGAAGAGTGGGGTTCAGCGCCTGAACGAGAACGCCCAACGCGAAGCCGGCGGTGAGGACGATGCCGGAGGCGACCTGGCTGCCCTGCCGCCCGACCCTCCCGATCAGTGCCATGATGCCGACGATGGCGACGCTGGCGACGGCGGCACCCAGCGGGATGCTCAGCCCCAGCACGGCGGCGCCGACGGCCCCCGGGAACGTCGCGTGGGTGAGGGCCTGCGCGAAGAAGGTGCGGCGGCGCAAGACGACGAGGGAGCCCACGAGCCCACTGAGCGCACCGATCACGACCGCGGCCAACAGCGCCTGCTCGAAGTAGCCCATCAGCTCGCCACCTCGCTGCGCGGCCGGCCGGCGCGCACACGGTCGACGGCCAGCCGGGCGAAGAGGGCGACGACGTAGCCGGCGATGAGCGTCAGCACGACTGTCGCGCCGCTCGGCAGGTCGATGCCGAGATCGACGGATGCCGCGAAGCCGAACGCGAGCCCCAGCCAGGCCGCCACCGCGGAGAACACGGCGGCGACCGGGAAGAGGAGCCACAGCCGCTGGGTGACCAGGCGTGCCACGGCGCCGGGCACGATCAGCACGCCGAGCACGAGCAGGGTGCCCACGGCGCTCGACGCGGCCACCACGACGAGCGCGATCGCACCGTTCAACAGCAGGTCGAGCAGAAGCGGGCGGTAGCCTGCCGCGTCGAAACCGGTGTGGTCGAAGGCGCGGAACACCTGTTCCTTGGCGGTCAGCGTGACGGCCAGCAACGCCACCCCGCAGATCACGATCGTCTGCACGACCTCGGCGGCGCTGATCGTAAGCAGGCGGCCGAACAGGAGCTGTTCAAGCTGCCCCGCGTAATTCGTCTCCCGGGAAACAACGATGATGCCGATGCTGAACATGGCGGTGAAGACGACCGCGATCGCGGCATCCGTCGGCACTGCGCTGCGCGCGATCAGGGTGAGGGCGGCCGCCGCCACCAGCGCCGCGACCATCGCGCCCAGGAACAGGCCCTCGCGCCCGCCCCAGACGAAGCCGACGGCGATGCCGGGGAAGACCGCGTGAGTGAGCCCGTCGCTGATGAATTCGAGCCCGCGCAGGTTGACCAGCACGCCGACCACGCCCGCCACCAGGCTGAGCGCGGCGAGCACGGCCGCCGCGCGGGCCATGAACGGCAGCGAGAAGCCGTCGAACAGGAAGCCCAGGAGGTCCACCTAGTGGCCCTCGTGCCCGGGAATGACGACCGTGTGTTCGTCCATCTCCACGCCCACGTCCCGGAAGGTGCGTTGCACGTTGTCGAGGGTCAGCACGTCGTTGCGAGGCCCGAAGGCCACCTGGGTGCCGTTCAGCAGCAGCACCTTCTCGCAAACCGCCCTGGCGAGTTCGAGGTCGTGCGTGGAAACGAGCACGGCGACACCGCGCGCCTTCAGACGCTCGAGGCTGCCGATCAGCGCGTCCCGGTTCTCCTGGTCGAGGCCGTTGAACGGTTCGTCGAGCAGGAGCAGGCGCGGACCGGAAACCACGGCCCGCGCCATCAGGCCGCGCTTCTGCTGGCCGCCGGAGAGTTCGCCGAAGCGGCTCTTCGCCCGGTGCGTCAGGCCCACGGCGTCGAGGGCTTGCCCGACCGCCTCCCGATCCTGCCGTGACGGCAACCGCAGCCAGCCCAGCGCGCGGTAACGGCCCATCATGACCACCTGCTCGAGCGTGACGTGGAACTGCGGGTCGAGGCCTTCGGTCTGGGGCACGTAACCGACCGCGCCGGCCGGGGCGGTCACGTCGCCGAGCACCCGGGCCGTGCCGCCCACCCGCGGGATGAGGCCGAGGACGCCCTTGAGCAGGGTCGACTTGCCCGACCCGTTGGGGCCGATCACGGCAACGGCCTCGCCGGGCTGCAGTGCGAAGCTGACGCCCTCGAGGACCGGTTCGCGCCCGTAGCTGAAGGATGCGGCGGATAGCTCGAGTGCCGGGGCGTCGGCGGGTCGCACTGGAGAAGGGTTCGAGTTCACAGGAGGGTTACCCCAGTTCTGCCGGAATGGCCGTGGGCGTGACGCCCCAGGATTCGAGGATGACGGTGACGTTGTGCAGCTGCGCGGCGATGTAGGTGGCGCCATCGCTTGCCGGGGGGCCGAGCGAGTCGACGTACAGGGCAGCCGGGCCCGAGTAGACGCGCACCCCGGCCTCGCTGGCGATGGTCTTGGCGGTCTTAGGGTTGAGGGAGGCCTCCGAGAACACGGCCCTGGTTCCCGTTGCCTTGATCGCGGCGACGAGCTTGTCGATCTCCGCGGCGCTCGGTTCGGCGTTGTCGTCGAAGCTCGGGATGACGGATCCCACGTACGTGATGTCGTACGCGGCCGTGAAGTAGACGAGCGCGTCGTGGTTGCTCACGAGCAGGCGTTCTGTCGTGGGAACGCGATCGATATTGGCGCGCGTCCAGTCGTCGAGTTGGCCGAGTGTGCTGCCGTACGCACTGGCGTTGGCGTCGAAGGCCGCCCGGTGCGCGGCGTCGGCGTTGCCGAGTGCCCCGGCGATGGTGTTCACCATGCTGATGGCGTTGCGGGGGTCGGTCCAGATGTGCGGGTTGCCACCATCCACGAGGGTGATTCCCGTACTGGAGTCGATCCTGGCGCCGTCGAAACCGGACGCCTCGATGGCGTCGGCGAGCCAGGACTCGAGCCCGGCGCCGCTGACCACCAGGGCGTCGGCCTTCCCCAGTGCCGCGAGGTCGGCCACAGAGGGGTCGAACGCGTGCGCGCTCTGGTTGGGCCGGATGAGCTGGCTGACGGAGACGCCCGCCGTGTCACCGACCACTTCGCGGGTGAGATCGGCCACCTGCGTGGTTGTCGCGACGATCGTGAACTCGGCGTCGGACGACGTGGGGCCGGCGGCGCCGCAGCCCGCGAGTGCCAGCACGGCCGCGGCGGCGAGGGCGGCGAGGGCGGGGCGTCTCATGATCACGGTGCGACGCTACGCCTATTGATAATGATTGTCAAAACCATTAGCCCGGTTCAGCGGCGCTACTGGTAGGTGATGAGGTCCGGGATCGGCGCAACCTGGGACATCGTCTGCCCCGGGGTGAGCATCGGCTTGTCCTCGTCGTAGAAGTTCTTCCAGCCCCAGGCGATCCCGGCGGGCGCGCCGACCTGCAGGGCCCGCCAGGTCGCCTGCTTGGCCGGCTGCGTGCCCAGCCCATCGACGTGGAGGAGGAGGGCGAGCTCGGGGCGGGAGGTGTCGAGGG
>JBDTAA010000161.1:0-3583 GCA_039924805.1 Cryobacterium sp. | reverse complement strand
AGCGCGATCATCGCTGGGGCGAGCGGCCATCCTCGTCCACGGTTCCACATTGCGTCGTCGACGTGGAGGGCCCCGCGAAAGACGTCGCGAGGCAACGAAATCCGCCAGCTCAACGGCGAGCCGGTCGGGATTCCTAACCTCGCCGGGCACAGGCCATCTCAGCGCCGAGCCGGAACATCTCGTTGACCGTTCCGTTGTCAACAAACTCGATCGGCAGGTCGGCCCGATCCGGGAACTGCCGCGAGAGCAGACCGCGCACCGTTCGCACGTCGATGGGGATTTCGTGGCGGTGCTTTCGTTCGCTAGTAGATCGCATCCGCAAGGCCTGCTGCTGCCTTCCTGCCTTCGAGCCAGGCTCGCAACGAGGCGTTGAAAAGGTGGACATTTTCGATGTTCCACTGGTGATGCAGCCCGGGGGCCGTCCTGACTACGCTGCCACGGATGCCGGTGGCCACTCGTTCGAGCGAGGCGCGGACGATCGCGGCGGAGTCGGATCCGCCTGCCACCGCGATCGTTTCGGCGGTGACGCCTTTGAGGAGGCCGGAGGGAATACCGAGCGCCACTGCCTCCAGAATCGCGCGTGCCGTTTCCCGTTTTATCCCGAGACCGGTCGTGACAAAGAGATCCGCATCATCGCCGGTCAAGCCATAGCTTCGAGCCTGAGTCGTCCAGAAGCTGCGCTGGTTCCAGAGAAGCAGCATCAGGCGGCCGATCAGAACGTCGCGTCTGGCAGGCGGCGCGACCTGGGCGCTGGCCAGGAAAAGGCTCGCGACTTTTTGAGGGTGTCTGGCCGCAAGGTGCAGCGCGACACTCGAGCCGAGTGACAGCCCCACGATGTGCGCTTCGTCAGGAAGCAGATCGGCGAGCGCGTCGGCTGCTTCCTCGATCGACGTCCATTCCAGATGGTTGCTCGCGCCGAACCCGGGGAGGTCAGGTACCAGGATGCGGTACTCGGGGAATGCTGGGATCTGCTGTCCCCACATCCAGCCGGCCACGTTTCCACCGTGCAGGAAGACGACGGTTTCGGTGGAGCCGCTTTCCTCTTGGGGTCGGGGAGCGAACTCGAGCATTCTCATAGTTCGAAGATCCTGATTCCGTTTAGCCGTTTAGCCGTTTAGCCGTTTAGCCGTTGAGCCGTTGAGCCGTTTAGCCGTTTAGCCGCTTAGCCGCTTAGCCGCTTCACCCGTCACCGCACTAGCGTCGGCCGTCTGCCGAGGCGAGCAGCCGAATCAGCCGCTGCGAGCCATCCTCCTTCAGCTCGGCCTGGTCACTGCGCGAGGAGAGAAAGTCGGTGAAAGAGCGGTAGCCGAGCTGCTTCTCGTTGAAGGAGGGGTCCATTCGGCGCATCTGGTTCTTCACCGTGCCCGTGTTCAGCCACTCGTCGGCGTCGCCTTTCGCGTGACCGATCTGCAGCGCGCGCACGAGGAGCTCGGTGGCAACCGTCTGCGGGTCGATGTCGTCAGCCGGTTCCGGCTCGTCGAACTGCGCGTCCTCGGTGTGCGAGAACATAGGGTTCGTCGAGAACCTGCGGGCGCCGCTCGCGGCCGCCTTCGGCTGCGTATCCGTGGATTCCGACGCCTTCTTGCCCGACGTGGGCTCTGCGGTTGCGGCGGCCGGGGGAGCGGTCGCGGTGACCTTCACGATTCCGGGGAGCGAGTCGTAGTCCTCGAACTCGTCGCAGGCCGCGGCGAGTGATGTGCTCGTCGACCCGGCGACTCCGATGCCAACGACGAAGCGACCGAGCCGTTTCGACTTCTGGGCAAGAGCGATGTAGTCGGAATCGCCCGCGACGATGATGACGTGGGTGAGGTCGGGCAGCCGGAACAGGTCTTCGACCACGTCGACGGCGAGACGGATGTCGGCCCCGTTCTTCGTGCCCCTAGTCGTCGCGGTGAACAGCTGGGTGAGGTCCACCGCCCGCGACATGAGCTGGCGTTGATAATTCGCGTTGACCGGTACCGACCAGTCGGCGTATGCCCGGTTGACGACCAAAGCGCCGAATGACGCGGCGAAGTCGATGATGGCGTTGAAATCCACAGTTGCGGCGGCCAGTCTCGCGGCGACCTCCGGGTCGGCATCCCGGCTCGATTTGTCGAAATCACGGATGCCGTCGCGCTGGAAGGCATTTCGCCCGTGCAGCTGCTGATAGCGCGAGATGACGATGTTGTCGAAGTCGATGTAGAGGCCGACGCGTCCGTCGTTCGATTCGGTCATGGTGAGCTCCTTAGCCACAGGCGGAAGACTCAGTAGCGATCCGGTAGCTCTAGTCTGCTGCGCGCGATGCGGCGAGGGCAACTCGGGTGTGCAGCACGTTCGGCCGAAGGCGACAGAATCACCGCCCATTTCCGGCGCAAAGGACTTCGGCGCCTACCAGCAATGCCCAGACGGCGTGGTTGAGAAAAACTCACGCATGTGACCAAACCGAGATAGTGTCCGCTACGAACTACGCATGACCAGCGGGACCTCCTCGTTGGCGGATGACCAAGGAGTAAATAGTGAAACGATATGGCATGGGGATTCTCGGGGCCTCGACCGTCGCGTTACTCGCCGCGGCTGCATTCGGATCCGGCGCAGCGCAAGCGCACAGCCCCCAACCCACAGGCGCCGACAAAACGGTGACGCTGCACGCCACTCTCACGGAGCTCAACGGCTCCGGAGCATACGGCACCGCTACCGCGGTGGTTCGCAAACAGAAGATCCAGCACATTGAAGTGCATGCTTCCGGGCTAACACCAGATGCTCCGCACGCGCAACACATCCACTACGGCAACCAAGCGCTGAACGAGTGCCCCACCCTGGCTCAGGACGCCAACGGTGACAACCGCCTGAACACAGTGGAAGGCGTTCCGGCGTACGGACCGGTCGTCGTATCGTTGACCACGATGGGCGACACCACTCCGGCCAGCGTCCTGGCCGTCAGTCGTTTCCCCGTTTCTGCGAACGGCAGTTATGACTACAGCCGCGACAAGATTCATGTCACCAAGGTGGCGGGAACCGGCTACTCCGGCCCCGACGGAAGAGGAACGGCCAAGCAAATCGCAGATTCCATCCGCGACGGCGAAGGCGTCGTCGTGATCCACGGGATTGACTACAACGGCAGCGGCATGTACGACTTCAGCGCGGAAGGTGCGAGCGAACTCGACCCGAACCTGCCCGCAGAAGCGACGGACCCGACCGCCTGCGGCGTCCTGAAGTAAGAAACACACCCAGGAACCCTCCTGGGCGCGAAACGCGATGGCCCGTCTTCCGAGGCGGGCCACCGCTTTGTCCGCTCCATCCCTTGATCACATCCGGCTCGCATCCAAGCCGCGAGCCGGCACTTCGCACCTCATGTGGACGACAGCGGCGCGGCCCGTGGGCATGCCTAGCCCCGAGTATGTTGGATCCATCCACCGGGATGAGGAGATGCGACATGTCAGGTCGAGTCAGGGTCGGTAGCGTGGCGGACTTCGCCGACGGGAAGCTCCACGCCGTGGACGTTGGGGGCACCTCCGTCGTGGTCGGTTTCGCCGGGGACTCGTTGTGCGCGGCGCGCAATCGCTGTCCCCACCTGGGCCTCTCCCTCACCAAGGGGCCAGGTGGT
>JBDTAA010000160.1:0-9997 GCA_039924805.1 Cryobacterium sp. | reverse complement strand
GATGCGATACACGTATCGGTCCGGTTCGGGCGCGGAATCCGTGGCCTCCTCCCAGGGCAGCGCGCCGAGAAGTTCCCGCCAGACGAGCGCATCGGGTTGCTCGTCGACCTGGACTTCCCAGGTCACGCGGATTCCGGCGATGCCGCCGCTGCGTGAGACGACGACCTTCATGCGCCGACCCATGGGGCGACGATCATTGGGCGATATGAACGGGGACGACCTTCATGCGGTGATGCTACTCCGGCGGCGGTCCGGCATTGAGCGACGGGCCGAGGCCCACCTCATGCCACGCGGTTTCGACGGCGGTGTGCTGCCGGGAGCCGAGTCCGTAGCGCGTGGCGGCCGCAGCGGCCGTCGCCAGGGCGAAGCCGGCGAAGTCGACCCGTCGGCCCAGGGTTCCCCCGGTCAGCGTGTCATACCAGATCTGGCCCGGCTCCTCCCACGCATTGCCGCCGAGGGCGTCGGCGACGAGGAAGAATGCCCGGTTCGGGATGCCCGAATTGAGGTGCACGCCCCCGTTGTCGTCGTCCGTGTCGACGTACCCGTTCATGTGGCCCGGCTGCGGATCCATGCCGAGCACATCGTCGTTGTACGCCGTGCCGGGCGCCTTCATCGACCGCAGGGCGGAGCCCTGGACCTGATCGGTGAACAGCCCCTCTCCGATCAGCCAGCTGGCCTCCGTGGTGCCCTGGCCCCTGGCGTACTGCTCGACGAGCGAGCCGAAAACGTCGGACATTGACTCGTTTACGGCGCCGGACTGGCCTTCGTACGCGAGGTTCGCGGTGCACTGGGTGACGCCGTGGGTGAGTTCATGCCCGATAACCGTGAGAGAGGCCGTGAAGCGGGTGAACACCTGGCCGTCTCCGTCGCCGAAGACCATGCGTTCGCCATCCCAGAACGCGTTCTCATACCTCAGGCCGTAGTGCACGGTGGCCTCCAGCGGCAGACCCCGATCGTCGATCGAATCGCGAGCGAACCGGGTCCAGAACAGGGCATGGGTGTCGCCGAGGCCGTCATAGGCCTCGTTCACCATGGGGTCGGCGACGGGTGGCCGCCCCTCGGCGCGGGCGAGCAGCCGCCCCGGCAGTCGCTCGAGGCCCATCGCATCCCAGACGCTTCGGTCGATCCGGCCCCGCTCGCGCGGCGCGGCGACGTGTGCCGGCGGCGGAGTCTGCGCGCGCAACTCGCGAATCGGCCGGTCGCGAAGCAGCGACCGCCTGGCCGCCTCGGCCGCGTCCGCGAACCGTGGGTCGTCGAGCCGGGCCAGCCGCACCAGCAGGTACGGCGGCACGATCGTGCAACGCGCGGGGGACTGCTGCCTGTGTTTCATGATTCAGAGCCTGCCTCTAACCGGTGACAATTCAGATCGCCGGCCATCCGCGGTCCGAGGCGAGCCGTTCGTGGTTCATGGATTGCTCCTCGCGCCTGCGCTGCGCCCGGTCGGGGCGTGGGCACCAAAGTAGCACCGGCTGCCCGCGGCGACGAGGGACGCGGGTGGCAACGGCTCGTAGACTCGCAGCATGCGCTTCGGAATCGTGATTCTCCCGCAGGACCCGTGGCCGGAAGCCCGCCGCAAGTGGCAGGCCGCCGAGCAGTTCGGCTTCGACCATGCCTGGACCTACGACCACCTGTCCTGGCGCAGCCTGGCCGACCAGCCGTGGCACGCGACGGTTCCGACGCTGACCGCGGCCGCGCTCGTCACCCAGCGGATCCGCCTCGGCACGTTCGTGTCGTCGCCGAATTACCGTCATCCGGTGCCCTTCGCCAAGGAGATCGCGACGCTCGATGACATCGCCGGCGGGCGCTTCCTGCTCGGCGTGGGATCCGGCGGGACCGGCTTCGATGCGTTCGTGCTCGGCCAGCCGGAGTACACGCCGGCCCAGCGCCACGAGAGATTCGCCGAGTTCGTCGGGGCCCTCGACCTGCTGCTGCGGCACGAAGAGCAGGGCGGCATCCGTTTCGACGGTGACTGGTTCACGGCAGTGGATGCGCGCATGGTCGGAGCGGCCGCACAGGACCCCCGCGTGCCGTTTGTGATCGCGGCGAATGGGCCGAAGGGCCTGCGGCTGGTCGCCGAGCACGGCGCCGGCTGGGTGACGACAGGCCGGGACGGGGCCACGGGGGAGGACTGGTGGTCGGCGGTCGGGGACCTCGTCGGGCGCCTCGAGGAGACCGCGCTCGCCGAGGGGCGCGACCCGGCGACGATCGACCGATACCTGTCGCTGGACAGCAACGGCTCG
Organism: Cryobacterium sp.; assembly: GCA_039924805.1. Taxonomy (GTDB): domain Bacteria; phylum Actinomycetota; class Actinomycetes; order Actinomycetales; family Microbacteriaceae; genus Cryobacterium. Next base: position 7,757 of record JBDTAA010000160.1, on the reverse strand, counting down.
TACTCGCTGCGGAGCGTCGCCGCGTTCCAGGATGCCGTCGGCCGGGCGGCCGAGCTGGGCTTCACCGATGTGATCAGTCACTGGCCGCGCGCCGACGGAATCTACGCCGGCACCGAGTCGGTGCTCGAAGAGGTCGCCTCAACCCTGACCAACCCCCGCGAAAACGCAGTTGTGGTCACCAAGACGCCGTCATAACGACCACGACTGCCCTCTCGTGGGGGTTACTCGGCGGTGGCGGAATGGTCGTTCGCGAGCTCTGTTGCGATGGCGGCGATCCGTCGGACGTCCTCCGGCGAACCACCAGCCGCGGCGGCCGCGTAGCCGACGAGGAACGTCGTCAGCGGTGCGGCGGGCCGGGCGATGCCATGCGCCGCGTCGCGGGCGAGGTCGAGCACGAGCCCGATGTCGACCACGCTTGCCGGCAGCCCCAGCTCGGTCGCGAGCTGGCTGACCCACTCGTCGAGGACCGACGGAACAGACGACGGGGTGGTGCTTTCTGGCATGGCGACTCCTCGACGGCTCCGGTGCTGGCGGCCATGCGGCCGCACGCCAAGGCTAGCCAGTTAACGGCGAGCTCAGACCGTTTGCTGCGTCTCTGCCCCGAAGACGCGCACGAGGCGGGGCGTCGAGTTTACAGAACGCATCCGTTTTCATAGGCTCAAGGGACGCCACCGACGATCACCGGCGACAGCGCCCCGTCGAAACTCTTTGTAGAAGAAGTACATTTTCCGGACCATCAGCCTGCCGAACCGCTCCACAAGATCGTTCGGCTCCTGGCGGTCACCCAAATGCGGAGGAACTCCCATGACCATGACCACTGAGATTTTCACTGCCCGCGAGTCGCAGGTCCGCAGCTATTCGCGGTCCTGGCCGGTCGTGTTCGACCGTGCCGTGGGCAGCACCATGTACGACGAAGACGGCAATGGATACCTGGACTTCTTCGCCGGCGCCGGCGCCCTCAACTACGGGCACAACAATCCGCAGCTGAAAAAGGTCCTGATCGACTACCTGACCGACGACCGCGTCATGCACTCGCTGGACATGTTCACGAGCGCTCGCCGGGACTTCCTTGAGACGTTCGACTCGCTGATTCTTGCGCCCCGCAACCTCGACTACAAGGTTGTCTTCCCCGGCCCGGGCGGCACCAACGCCGTCGAAGCCGCCCTCAAGCTCGCGCGGAAGGTCACCGGCCGCACCGGGGTCATCAACTTCACCAACGCCTTCCACGGCATGACGCTCGGCGCCCTGGCCGTGACCGGCAACGCACTCAAGCGCGGCGGCGCCGGGGTGCCCCTCATCCATTCGACGCCGATGCCGTTCGACGGCTACCTCGAGGGCGGCGCGGACTTCGCGTACCTCGAACGGCTCCTCGGCGACAGCGGCAGCGGGCTGGACAAGCCCGCCGCGGTCATCGTCGAGTCGGTGCAGGGCGAGGGCGGCATCAACGCGGCCAGGGCAGAATGGCTGCGCGGGCTGTCGGCGCTGTGCACGGCGCACGGCGTGCTGCTGATCCTCGACGACGTACAGATGGGCTGTGGCCGCACCGGAGGCTTCTTCAGCTTCGAAGAAGCCGGGATCGTGCCAGACATGGTCTGCCTCTCCAAGTCCATCAGCGGCTACGGCCTGCCGATGGCGCTCACCCTGATCCGCCCGGAGCTCGACATTTGGGCGCCGGGGGAACACAACGGCACCTTCCGCGGCATCAGCCCCGCGTTCGCGACCGCCGCGGAGGCCATCCGTCTGTACTGGTCGGATGACCGGCTCGAGAAGTCGACGCTGGCCAAGGGCGAGACGGTGAAGGCGCGGTTCGCGGCCATCGCCGACCGCTACCCTGAGCACCCCCTCGTGGTCAAGGGCCGAGGCCTCGCCCGCGGGTTGCAGTTTGCCACCGGAGACCTGGCCGGTCTCGTCTGCGCCGAGGCATTCGCCCGGGGCCTGCTGATGGAGACATCCGGCCCGGAGGGCGAGGTCATGAAGATCCTGCCCGCCCTGACCATCACCGACGAGGAACTCGAGCGCGGGCTCGCGGTCATCGACGAGTCCGTCACCGCCGTACTCGGCTAGGCGGATCCGCTCGAGGGCTCCCATCGGGGCCCTCGGCCAGTCGGGCGCCGCGCACGCGACAGCGTCCGTATGGTTGCACCATGGGAGCAGACGAATTGACCGGCCGACCATCCTTGCGTGAGCTCTGGACGGACCGCATGGGGTGGTTGGGCATTCGCAGTGGGCAGGCCCTCCTGGTGATCGCGCTGGCATCGGTTCTCGTCTTCGGGCTGGTGCAGGTGAAGCTCGTGGTGATCCCGGTGTTGATCTCCGTCATTCTCGCTGCGGCCATCGCGCCGCTCGTTGGCTGGCTCCGGCGGCGCGGCCTCTCCGCCCTGGTCGCCACCTGGCTCACGCTGCTCGCGGGGGTCGTCGCCCTCGGCGGCATCGTCACCCTGATCGTGCTCGCCGTGCGCAACCAATGGACCGAACTGGCCGCCGCTGCCTCCGACGGCCTGGACGAGCTGCAGGCCCTCCTCCTGCAGGGGCCGATCCCGATCGACCGGGCCCAACTCGAGTCGGCACGCGCGGCCATCGTCGACTTCATCACCAGCGCCGAGTTCGGCACGGGGGCGCTCGCGGGGGTATCCGTCGCGGCCGAGGTGGTCGCCGGGATCCTGCTCGTGTCGGTCATCCTGTTCTTCTTCCTCAAAGACGCCGACCGGATCTGGGCGTTCTTCCTGCGCCCCTTCCAGGGCGCTCGGCTCGAGCGGATGCGCCGCATCGGCGACACCGCGCCGCGGGTGCTCGGCGGTTACGTGCGCGGAACGGCGACCATCGCCCTCGTCGACGCGGTGGCGATCGGCGCCGGGCTGGCGATCCTCCAGGTTCCGCTGGCCCTCCCGCTGGCCGTCATTATTTTTCTCACCGCGTTTATCCCGCTGGTCGGAGCGACGGTCGCGGGCATCCTCGCCGCCCTGGTCGCCCTCGTGGCCAACGGGCCCATTGTCGCCCTGATCGTGGTGGCCATCGTCATTGCGGTCAACCAGCTCGAAGGCAACCTCCTCCAGCCGGTGGTCATGGCGCAGTCGCTCAAACTGCACCCGCTGGTGATCCTCGTGGCGCTGGCCGCCGGCACGATCGTCGGCGGCATCGCCGGCGCCGTGCTCTCTGTGCCGATCGCGGCGGTGGGCTGGGCAATCCTGAAGGTCTGGAACCGGCCGCCCGAGACCGAGACCAGGGCCGAGACCAGGGCCGAGACCGAGGCCCTGCCCGAGGTCGAGGTCGAGCGCGAATCCGGACTCTGACCCGCCCGCCCGGCAGGAATGTCGGTGGTCCTGCGGACCATGGGGGATACGAGTCGTCACGCGGGTGAACCCGCGGCGCCGGGTCCGGTCGCTTGGCGGCGCGGGCGTACCTCCACAGACAGGAGACCCCATGACCGACGCCAACTACACCGGCCTGCTGCTCATCATCGACCGCAGCGGATCGATGACGACCATCCGCAACGACATGGTCGGCGGCCTCGAATCGATGCTGCGTGACCAGGCCGCAGAGCCCGGCCGGCTCAGCGTCGACATCGTGACCTTCGACACCGAGATCGAAACCCAGGCAACCTTCGCCGACCCCGGCGTCGTCGTCGTCACCCTCGAACCCCGCGGCGCGACCGCCCTCTACGACGCGATCGGCCACGCCGTCTCGACCTACGGCTGGCGCCTGGCACTCCTGCCTGAACACGAACGGCCCGGCACCGTGCAGGTTGTCGTGGCGACCGACGGCGAGGAGAACTCCAGCCACGAGTGGACCGCGGAGGCCGTGCGCACGCTCGTTCGCCGGCAGAGCGAAGACTTCCACTGGGACTTCGTGTTCCTCGGCGCCAACCAGGACGCCGTGCTCACCGGCAGCGGCCTCGGCTTCCACGCCGACAAATCTATGACGTACGAGGCCGCGCCCGACGGCGTCGCCGGCCTGAGCGAGGGCCTGAACGACTACATCAAGCTCTCCCGCAGCGGGGTCGATGGCGCGTTCACGGCGGGGCAGAGGAGGGCCGCCAAGGGCGAGAAATAGGGGTGTTTCGCCGGGACGGTGTCGGATGCCCTGGGCATGAGACGGGGCATCCGGGATTCTGCTAAACTCTTCAGGTTGCCGTCTAACGGCCGCGGACAAAGAGAGCCCAGGCATTCTGCCCCGGGCACCGCGCAGTGAGAGAAAGGGGATCCCATCTATGGCACTCGAAGCTAATGCTAAGAAGGCGATCATCGAAAAGTACGCTACCCACCCAGGCGACACGGGTTCCCCCGAGGTCCAGATTGCAATGCTCACGCAGCGCATCCTCGACCTGACGGAGCACCTCAAGGAGCACAAGCACGACCACCACTCACGTCGTGGTCTGTTGCTTCTGGTTGGACAGCGTCGCCGTCTGCTCGGTTACCTGTCGGATGTCGACATCAGTCGCTACCGCTCGCTGATCGAGCGCCTCGGACTTCGTCGATAACGCGATCTTCTTACGAACGGGCCGTCACCTTCGGGTGGTGGCCCGTTTCGTTTGCCCCGCATCCCCTCGCGTGTGCGCCCAAACCGCCGGTATGGGGAGCTCGATAGCGACCATTTGGGCGCACGCGCGTGTGACGAGAGGGACACCGTCGGTCGATGAACGCGAGGAACGCGGCGCCGCACAGCCACCCCGTCAACGGGGGGCGCGGCGGCATCTAAGATTGATGTTTGCCCGGCGGTGAAGCCGGAGGACCAACTGAACGGACATTACCCCGCCATGAGCCTTAGGCGCACCAAGAGCATCGAATCCTCCATCGCCGACTCCCTCGAAAAGGGCCAAAGCCTCAAGCGCACCCTGGGCACCTGGGACCTCATGATCATGGGTGTCGCCGTCGCGATCGGCGCCGGTATCTTCTCGGTCGGCGCCAAGGCGGCGGGCAGCTACGCCGGGCCCTCCGTGACGCTGGGCTTCATCCTCGCGGCCCTCACCTGTGCCCTCGCGATCATGTGTTACGCGGAGTTCGCCTCGGCGGTGCCCGTCGCCGGGTCGGCCTACACCTTCACCTACGCGACGCTGGGTGAGCTGCTGGCCTGGATCATCGGCTGGGACCTCATCCTCGAGATGCTGACCGCGGCGGCCGTCATCGCCAAGTACTGGGGTATCTACCTCAGTAGCGTTTTCGCCCTCTGGGGCTGGAACATCCCGGCCGAGCTCGACGTACTCGGCCTGAAGGTGAGCTGGGGCGCGTTCGTCATCGTCGCTATCTTCACGGCCCTGCTGGTGCTCGGCACGAAGCTCTCCGCGCGGGTCGCCAGCATCTTCACCCTGATCAAGGTCGCGATCGTGCTCTTCGTCATCGTCGTCGGCGCATTCTTCATCAACGTGAAGAACTACACGCCGTTCATTCCGGAGTCCGTGCCGACCAAGGGCGGCGCCGGTGACGTCTGGGCGCAGTCGCTCTTTTCGTTCATGACCGGCGCCGCCCCCGCCCAGTACGGGATCTTCGGCCTTCTCGCCGGCGCCTCCCTCGTGTTCTTCGCGTTCATCGGCTTCGACGTGATCGCGACCTCAGCCGAGGAGGTCAAGAACCCGCAGAAGACCCTGCCGCGCGGCATCTTCGCCGGCCTGGCCATCGTCACCGTGCTGTACATCGGCGTCAGCCTCGTGCTCACCGGAATGGTGCCGTACACTGTGCTCGCCGACGACCCCAACGCGTCGCTGGCGACGGCCTTCGTCGCGGTCGGCGCAGGGTGGGCCGCCCAGGTCATCTCGATCGGCATCCTGGCGGGACTGACCACCGTCATCATGGTGCTGCTGCTCGGCCTCTCCCGCGTGCTCTTTGCGATGAGCCGCGACGGGCTGCTGCCGCGTGCGCTGAGCAAGACCTCGGCCAAGCGGGGCACCCCCGTGCGCACCCAGATCCTCACCGGTGTGGCCGTCGCCCTCATCGCCGGGCTCTCCGACGTCGGAGTGCTCGAGGAGATGATCAACATCGGCACGCTGTCGGCCTTCGTCCTCGTGAGCATCGCCGTCGTCGTGCTGCGCAAGAAGCGCCCGGACCTCAAGCGTGCCTTCAAGGTGCCGTTCTCGCCGTTCCTGCCGATCCTCTCCGCCGTGTTGTGCTTCTGGCTGATGATGAACCTCACGACACTGACCTGGGTGCGTTTCGCGGTCTGGCTGGTCATCGGCCTCATCGTGTACTTCGCCTACGGTCGTCGCCACTCGGTTTTGGGCATCGAAGCCAAGCGCGTTTTCGACGACACGATCCGCGACGAAGCCATCGCCGAGGAAGAGACGCTCGTCACGTAACAACCCGCGGGGTGTAGACACGAGCTCGCGATCGGGCACGATAGGGGGATGCTGCACCGCCATCCCTTCCTGTCCCTCGTGACGCTCGTATACCTGGGGTTCGTCGGCTGGGTGACCCTCGGGCCGCAACCCGTGGACAGCGCCAACAACGGCTGGCTGCTGCGCGCACTGGGATTCTTTTCCCGGCACGACGCGACGGACTGGATCACCTACGGCCGGGTCGAATTCGCCGCCAACGTCGGGATGTTCGTTCCGATCGGGGTGTTCCTGCTCCTGCTCCTTGGGCGCCGCCAGTGGTGGCTCGCCATTGTCGTCGGCGTCATTCTGACCTGCTCGATCGAGTTCACCCAGCAGTTCCTGCCGACGCGGTATCCCGACGTGCGCGACCTCGTCGCGAACTCGGTCGGCGCCGTCATCGGGGTCGTGGTCGGCCTGATCCTCACAGCGTGGCGGATCGTGCGTCGCGCGCCGGTCCGGTCCTAACCGGTTACAGCCGGTAGAGGCGCGCCTCCCAGGGGCGGAGTCCCGAGTCCTCTGCTGCCGGGTAGTTGGCAAGGACGAGCTCGGCCCCGGCGAGATCGGCGGGCAGCGGCCCATCCAGCGGGGCATCCGAGGCGTTGGCGACGACGAGGAGGGTCTCCCCGCCCAGCGTGCGCGTGAACGCGTAGAGCTGTTCGTGGTCCGGCTCCAGCAGGCGGAACGCGCCGAGCGCGACGACCTCGCTCTCGTGACGCAGCGCGATCAGGCGTTGGTAGAAGCGGAAGACGCTCTGCTCGGCGGCGCGGTCGGTTACGGTGTTGATCTCCCGGTAGTTCGGGTTCGGCGCGATCCACGGCGTCCCCGAGGTGAAGCCGGCGTTCGCGGAGTCATCCCACTGCATCGGGGTGCGGGCGTTATCCCGGCCCATTGTGTGCACCCCGGCGAGTACGGCGGCGGGGGACTCGTCGAACTCCTGCACCGCCTCCCGGAAATGATTGAGTGATTCGATGTCGCGGTAATCGTCGATCGAATCGAACCGCACATTGGTCATGCCGATCTCCTCGCCCTGGTAGATGTAGGGCGTGCCGCGCTGCAGGTGCAGCACGAGCGCCCAGAGCGTGGCCGATTCGAACCGGTATTCGGCGTCGTTACCGAACCGCGACACGAGCCGCGGCTGGTCGTGGTTGTTCAGGTACAGGCTGTTCCAGCCGGTCTCGGCGAGGCCGTCCTGCCAGCGGGAGAGGTTGGCCTTGAGCGCCGGGAGGCTGCGGGGGAGCACATGGAACTTGTGGTCGCCCTGATCGAGGGAGACATGCTCGAACTGGAAGATCATGTCGACCTCAGCCCTGGCCGGGTCGGTGAAGAGCACCGCGTCTGCGACGCTCACGCCCGGCATCTCGCCGACGGTGAGCCGGTCGCCCTCGCGGCCCGCGAAGACCTCGCGGTGCATTTCCTGCAGGTAATCGTGGATCTGCGGTCCCGTCGGGGAGCC
>JBDTAA010000159.1:0-14197 GCA_039924805.1 Cryobacterium sp. | reverse complement strand
GTCGGCTCAGGCAGCCTCCCCGAACGCGCCGCCCCGGCGGCCCCGGGCTTCGACCCCGCTTCGTTCTATCCGGAGCTCGTGCGGATGGCCGTCGCCCGCGGCATCCCGAGCATCATCGACACCTCCGGTCCTGCGCTCCTCGCCGCGGCCGACGCGGGGGCCACTGTCCTGAAGCCGAATCGGGAGGAGCTCATCGCCGCCACCGGTATCGGCGACCCCATCCTCGCCGCGCGCTCCCTGATCGAGCGCGGCGCGAGTCTGGTGCTGCTCTCGCTCGGCGTCGACGGCATGGTCGCTGTCTCGTCGAGCGACCCGAGCGGCTACCTCAGCGCACGCCTGCCCGAGCCCCTCATCGGCAACCCGACCGGCGCCGGCGACGCCGCCGTCGCTGCCGTGGCCAGCTGTCTGGCCGGCCCCACGTCCGGCGATACCATTGGCATCGAGGCGATCCTGCGCCGCGCCACCGCGTGGTCGGCGGCAGCGGTGCTCATGCCGCTGGCCGGCGAGATCTCACCGCTGCATGCCGCGCTGGAGGCGCAACTCATCATCGAACACCACGGGGCGAACCCTTCGCCGGCCACGACCAACCCACCGACGGAGAAACGCCCATGACGCTGACGCCCACTCGCACCCTGATGACGGCGGCCGCGGCGGCGGGCACCGGAATCGGCGCGTTCAACGTGATCCACCTGGAAACGGCGGAGGCACTCGTCGGTGCCGCCGAGCGCGCGGGTCTGCCGGTGATTCTGCAGATCTCCGAGAACTGCGCGGCGTATCACGGCGCCCTGGACCCGATCGCCCTGGCAACCCTGGCGATCGCGTCGGCCTCCTCCGCGCCGGTGGCCGTTCACCTGGACCATGCCGTGGACGAGCGGCTCGCCTACGGAGCAATCGACCTCGGGTTCGGCTCGGTCATGTACGACGGCGCCCACCTGGACTACGCCGAGAACGTGGCGATCACGGCTCGGGTCACGGCCAGGGCGCACGCCGCCGGGGTCTACGTGGAGGCCGAGCTCGGCAAGGTCGGCGGCAAGGACGGCGCCCACGCGCCCGGCGTTCGCACCGACCCCGCCGAGGCCGTCGCCTTCGTGGCGGCCACCGGGGTCGACGCCCTCGCCGTCGCGGTCGGTTCCTCGCACGCGATGACCGAACGCTCGGCGAGCCTGGACACCGGCCTCATCGCCGAGCTGCGTGCGGCTCTGGCTGTTCCGCTCGTGTTGCACGGCTCATCAGGCGCCTCCGATGCCCAGATCCAGGCCGCGATTCGGGCCGGCATGACGAAGATCAACGTGTCCACTCATCTCAACGGCCACTTCACCGGCGCCGTGCGCCACTACCTCGGCGAGAATCCCACCGTCGTCGACTCGCGTAAGTACATCGCACCCGGCCGCTCCGCCGTCACGGCCGAGGCGGCGCGGATGCTGGAACTGTTCGCGCTGCGCGACGTGAACACCGACGAAGCTCGGTCCTTGGGCGCTCGATCATGAATCGCGCCGAGCGTTTGAACGCCGTCCTCCACCTCCTGGCCGACACCGGTCAGATCGATGTCGATGAGATCGTCAGCAAGCTCGACGTGTCGGCCGCCACCGCGCGACGCGACCTGGACACCCTGGCCGGTCAGCAGTTGCTCACCCGTACCCGCGGCGGCGCCGTCGGCCAGACCGTTGCCTACGACCTTCCTCTGCGCTACAAGCACCAGCAGCACGCCGAGCAGAAGGCGCTGATCGCCAAGGCGGCGAGCGCCATGACTCCGCGCGGTTCGGTGGTCGGGCTGTGCGGCGGCACGACCTCAACCGCGATCGCCTCGGCGCTGGGGGCTCGGGCCGACCTCTCCGAGCCCGGCCCGAACAGCAACCTCACCGTGGTGACCAATGCCATCAACATCGCCGCGCAGTTGGCGATGCGACCCCAGATCAAGACGGTCGTCACCGGCGGTGTCGTGCACTCGCGCTCCTACGAGCTGGTCGGCGACTACGCCGAAGTCGTGCTCGGCAGCATTGCGCTGGACCTGGCGTTCATCGGCGTGAACGGCATCGACCCGATTCTTGGCCCGAGCAACCACGATGAACGCGAGTCCAGCGTCAACCGACTCATGGCCTCACGCGCCGCTCGCGCCGTGCTGGTCGCCGATTCGAGCAAGATCGGCAAGAAGGCATTCGCCACCATGGGCGACGCCCGGCTCTTCGGCACGCTCATCACGGATGCCGGCATCACCGCTGAGCAGCGCGCTGCCCTGGTCGAGCGCGGCTACGAAGTGATCATCGCCGAGTGAACACCGCGACCGTCGTCATCCACTCTGCCCGCCTCGTGACTGACGGGCGCAGCACTCCCGACTCCTGGGTCGCCTTCGCCGGCACGCGCGTGGCCGCCGTCGGGCGTGGCAACGGCTGGTGCAGCCTCGCAGACGACGCCACGGTTGTAACCGACGCCCGCGGGCGTTGGCTCGCCCCCGGGTTCATCGACATCCACTGCCATGGCGGCGGCGGCGCCGCGTTCGACGACGGCACCGCCGGCATTCGCACCGGCCTCGCCGTGCATCGCAGGCACGGCACAACCCGCTCGATCATCTCCCTGGTCACCAACACGCTGCCACGCCTCGAAGAGAGCCTCGCGGCCATCGCACAGCTGGCGGCACGGGACCCCCTCGTGCTCGGCTCCCACCTCGAAGGGCCGTTCCTGGATGAGGGCTTCAGGGGCGCCCACAACGCAAGCCTGCTCCGGGCCGCGACGGCGCCCGAGATCGACCGCCTACTGGATGCCGCTGCGGGCTCCCTCCGCCAGATCACCCTCGCCCCCGAGCTGCCGGGCAGCGCCCAGGCGATCAACCGATTCACCGACTCCGGTGTCGCCGTCGCCATCGGGCACACCGCGGCGAGCCACCAGGAGGCCGTGGCGGCCTTCGACGCGGGCGCGAGCATCCTCACCCATGCCTTCAACGGCATGCGCGGAATCCACCACCGGGCGCCCGGGCCGGTGGTGGCCGCGATGAGCACCGCCGGAGTCACCCTCGAAGTCATCAACGACGGCACGCACGTGCACCCGGAAGTAGTGCGGATGGCCTTCGCCTCCGCGCCCGGCCGGGTGGCATTGATCACAGACGCGATGGCCGCGACCGGATCAGCCGACGGCGGCTACATGCTGGGTGCGCTGGCCGTGACGGTGAAGGCGGGCGTGGCCCGTCTCGTCGACGGCGGCTCGATCGCCGGGTCCACGCTGACGCTCGACGACGCGGTTCGCCGCGCCGTAGCCGAGGTGGGCGTCTCCCTGGAGGACGCGATCGACGCGGTCACCGGCGTGCCGGCCCGAGCGATCGGGCGCGGCGGGGAGCTCGGCGCGCTGGCACCGGGCTACGCCGCGGACGCCGTGATCCTGGACGACGATCTCGCGGTTGTGGCTGTGTGGGCCGAGGGGGCACCGCTTCGCAGCTGAGTGCGCCGGCGTGCTTCGGCGCCTCGTGCGCGCCCCAGCGGCGGAGCACCGAGGGGCTCAGCGAGCCGCCACGCGCACGTGCGGGCGCCGGGCCGTGAACCAGACCATGGCGAAGGCCAACACGAGAATGCCCACGAACACCCAGGGCAGCGCTTCCAGGCCGATCGCGCTGAAGAGGCCCGCGCCCAACAGGGCGCCGCCGCCGATACCGACGTTAAACGCGGTGGTGTAGAGGGCAGCCGCCGCGTCTCGGATGCGCGCCGAGGCGCTGTGCAGCAGTCGGGTGTTGAGCAAGACCGGCAGTGCGCCGAAGGAGACGCCCCAGAGCACGAAGGCGCCGATGGCCAGGATGGCGGTTCCACTGAACACGGCGAGTGCGGCGACGCTCACACCCACCCCGACGAACGAGATGAGCAGGCCGACGGTGGGGCGGCGGCCAAGAACGGTACCGGCCAGCAGCAAGCCGATGGCGCCCGCGATCCCATAGGCGAACAGCAGGGGGCCCACCGCGGCGGCATCCGCCCCCACCACGTCGATCAGGTAGGGCGCGACATAGGTGTAGACGGCATACTGGCCGACCATCACGACGGCGGTGATCACGCACACGACGACCACGGCGACGAGGGTCGGGTCGCGGCGCACCGACACGTGCGCGTCACCGTCGGCCGGCTCGTGCCGGTGCTGCACCGGCGGCAGCAGCCACCACACCAGCAGGGCGCCTAGAAGAGTGAGGCCGGCGATGCCGGCGAAGGCGAGGCGCCAGCCCAGGGCATGCCCGAGCGCGGTGCCCAGCGGAACTCCGAGGACGAACGCGAGGGAGCCGCCGGCCGTGATGATGGCGACGGCTCGAGACAGCTGCTCCTTGGGAACCAGGTGGCCGGCGTAGGCGCCCACGATCGACCAGAACAGCCCGTGTGCGGCGCCGCCGAGGACACGGGTGACCACGATCACCTCGTAGCTGGGCGCGATGGCGGTCAGCAGGCTGGTGAGCGCGAGGATGCCGAGCACCACGACGAGCAGCGGCTGCCGCGGCCAGCGCCGGGTGAGCCCCATCAGCGGGGCGCTGGAGAGCACCACGGCGAAGGCGAACACGCTGACCAGGATGCCGATCTGCGGTTGGCTGACGCCGAGTTCCGCGCTCATGTCGGGCAACAGCCCGGTGGGGAGCATCTCGATCGTGATGGAAAGGAACACCGCAACGGCAAGCGTCAGGAGCCCGATCCACGGGAAGCGGGCCGTGGCGGCGACGGAGGAGAGTGAGGCTCTTGTCATTCTTGAATACCCAAAAATGGCGTGCTCCCGCTGATTCCGCGGCGGGGCTGCAGAATGGCGGGTCGACTACGCGCTCGTGTGCGCGCCCAGGGCGTGCCCGATTGCACAGCCGTTCTCAGCGTACCCGAGCACACGGGGCGACGCCCGGCGCTCGAGGCCCGCTCCCTAGATCTCTTCCCAATCGAACCTGTTGTTCCACACGTGACGGTAGTAGTCGATATTCGCCAGTTTGGAGGCGGCAGCCTCATCCACGATCACCGTTGCGTGCGGGTGCATCTGGATCATCGAGGCGGGCTGGCTCGAGGTGACGGCGCCCTCGACGGCGGCGGCGATGGCATCCGCCTTGGCCTCGCCGAAGGCCAGCAGGACGAGGTGCTTGGCGCGCAGGATGGTGCCCAGCCCCTGGGTGATGCAATGCACCGGCACGTCATCGACCGAGTCGAAGAAACGGGCGTTGTCGGTGCGGGTGTGCTCGGTCAGGGTCTTGGTGCGGGTGAGGGATGCCAGTGAGGATCCGGGCTCGTTGAATCCGACGTGGCCGGTGCGCCCGATGCCAAGAATCTGCAGGTCGATCCCCCCGGCGGCCAGGATCTCCGCCTCGTAGTTGTCGCCCGCGGTCTCGATGCCCTCGAGCGATCCATTGGGCACGTGCACCAGCTCCGGGGTGAGACCGAGCGGCTCAACCACTTCGCGGGTGATCACCGAGCGGTAGCTTTCCGGATGGTCTTCCGGGATCCCCACGTACTCGTCCAGCGCGAATCCTCGCACCGCACTGAGGTCGATGCCCTGCGCGCTGACCTTGGCGGCGAGTGCCCGGTAGCTGGGCAGCGGGGTCGAGCCGGTTGCGAGTCCGAGAACGGCGTCGGGCCGACGGGCCACCAGACGCAGGATCGCGTCGGCAACGAGTTCACCCGCGGCATCCGCATTTTGGACAAGGACGACTTCAGCCATTAGTTCACTCCTACAGTGGCCGCCAGATGCGGACGAACAACGAAACGGGGATGAGCGGCCGAGAAGCGGTCCGGTCATTCAAACCCGGAACGGTGCGCTCGTAGACAAGTTTGCCAGCCCGGCGCGTCCCGCGGGAACCACGCGTGGCGGGAGCCCACTCACTCGACGCGAGATGGGCCTAAGCTCACACTGACCCCCGGTTGGTTCTAACCGGTCGAGCTGCCTGGATTTGGGCCGCAGGTCGCCGAGTTCGCTCGGATTCCCCTGCCGTGTTGCCGCCCCGCCCGCTCTGTGAGTGCCGTGTGGGCCGGACCCATCCAGTGAGGCTCCACCATGAACCGAGGCTCCACCATGAACCGTCGAATCCTGGCGCTGGGCATCGCCGCGTCGACAGCGCTTCTGGCCGGGTGCGCCCAGCCGACGCCAGCCGCGGATTCGGCCTCCGATCCGGCCACCGCCGGGTACCCGGTCACGGTCGACAATTGCGGCACGACCGTCACCGTGACGAAGGCGCCGGAGCGCATCGTGACGATCAAGTCGTCGACGACCGAACTGCTGCTCGCGCTCGGCCTCGGCGATCGCATCGTCGGCTCGGCGTTTCTCGACGGTCCGCTGCCGGCCGAGCTCGCGAAGACGGGCACCGCGCTCAACGTGATCAGCGACTTCCTCCCCGGCCAGGAGGCCGTGCTCGGCCTCAACCCCGACTTCACCTACGGCGGCTGGGAGTCCAACTTCTCCGCCGACGGCGTCGGGGAGCGGGACCAGCTGGCGGGCCTCGGCATCGGCACCTACGTGTCCCCTGCCGCGTGCAAGGGCGCCTTCATGCCAGACCCCCTCACGTTCACGAGCGTCTTCGACGAAATAACCGAAGCCGGCTCCCTGTTCGGCGCCACGGATGCCGCAGCCGAGCTCGTGGCGACGCAGAAGGCTGAACTGGCGGCGCTCCGGCCCGCTGCGGGGACGACGACGGCGCTCTGGTACTCCAGCGGCACGGACAGCCCGTACGTCGGCGCCGGAATCGGTTCCCCGGCCATGATCATGGACGCCGCCGGGCTGACGAACATCTTCGCCGACGTGCACGACTCGTGGACCTCCGTCGGCTGGGAATCCATCGTCGCCGCCGACCCGGACGTGATCGTTCTCGTCGACGCCACCTGGAACACCGCAGCGTCGAAGATCGCCACGCTCGAGTCGAACCCGGCCACGACGGGGCTCCGCGCAGTGAAGAACAAGCACTACGTCATCCTGCCGTTCGCGGCGACAGAGGCCGGCATCCGCAACGTGCAGGCCGCCGCGGCCACCATCGAGCAGCTCGCCGCCTTCACGAAGTAGGCGATCAGATGGCGACGCAAGCGACACGGTCGGGGGCTGCGGTGACGGGCAGGCCGGGCGGCCGACGCCGGGGCGGCCGCTACGCCGGTTGGCTGGTCCTGTCGGTCGTCTCGCTCGCCGTCGTGGGCGCCCTGGCCGTCGCGATCGGTCCCGCCGAGGTGAGCCTGCCCGACGTGATCGCCAGCATCGCCGGGCACCTCGGGCTGCCGGCGCCCAGCGTGCCGCCCCTCATCGACTCGATCGTGTGGCAGCTGCGGCTGCCGCGCATCCTGACGGCCGCCGCGGTCGGTGCCGGGCTGGCCCTCAGCGGCGCCGTCATGCAGAGCGTCACCCGAAACCCGCTGGCGGACCCGTACCTGCTCGGCCTCTCCTCCGGCGCGTCGCTCGGGGCGGTCTGCGTCGTCATCCTCGGCGTCGCATTCGCCCTGCCCGCCGCGGCGTTCCTCGGTGCGCTGGCCGCCCTGGTCGCCACGCTCAGCATCGCGCGGGTGGGCGGCACGATCACCCCGGGCCGCGCGGTGCTGTCCGGCCTGGCGATCGCCCAACTCGCGGCGGCCGGCACCTCCTTCGTGATCTTCTGGTCGGCCAAGGGCGACTCCTACCGCGAAATCCTCAACTGGCTGCTCGGCTCCCTCGCCGGCAGCTCCTGGTCGAGCGTCGCCATCTCCGCGACGGCCCTCCTGGTGGTGGGCACCGGCATCCTCCTCGCGGCCACCCGCCTCGACGCGTTCGCGTTTGGCGACACGGCGGCGGCATCACTCGGCCTCGACGTGAATCGCACCCGGTGGGCGCTGCTGGGGGGCGTCGCCCTGCTCACCGGCTCGATGGTCGCCGTCAGCGGCGCGATCGGGTTCGTCGGCCTCATCCTGCCGCACCTCGTACGCGGTCTGAGCGGGCCGGGGCACCGTCGACTGCTGCCGCTGGTCGCGGTGCTCGGGGCGCTCTTCCTCGTCGTCGCCGACACGCTCGCCCGCACGGTGTTCGACCCCCGCGAGCTGCCGGTGGGCATCATCACGGCCTTCATCGGCGTGCCGGTGTTCATCCTGCTGATCAAACGCAAGCGGAGCGCCGCATGGTGATCCTGGGCGGCGTGACGTTCGCGATCGACGGCGTGACCGTGCTCGACGCCGTGTCGGCGGTCATCCCGACCGGCTCCGTGACCGGGCTGCTCGGCCCGAACGGCGCCGGCAAGTCGACCCTGCTGCGGCTGATCGCCGGCCTCGAAACACCGGCTGCCGGCAGCATCCGGCTCGAGGGCACCGTCGTCGCGTCGCTGCCCCGCCGCGAGGCGGCCCGGCGGATCGCGCTGCTCGAGCAGAGCGCGGCGCCCAGTGTGGACCTGTCGGTGCGGGAGGTCGTGCTGCTCGGACGCATCCCCCACCGCAGCCGGGGGCTCGGCAGCTTCGGCGGCGACGACGACCACCGCGTGGCCGACCACGCCCTGGCGATGGTGGGCGCCCGTGAGCTCGACGAGCGGCAGTGGCACACGCTCAGCGGCGGAGAGCAACAGCGCGTGCAGATCGCGCGGGCGCTGGCCCAGCAGCCGAGCCTGCTGCTGCTCGACGAGCCAACAAATCACCTCGACGTGAGCGCGCAACTGTCGCTGCTCGGTCAGGTGCGCGGCCTCGGGCTCACCTCGGTGATGGCGCTGCACGACCTCAACCTCGCCGCGGCCTACTGCGACCACATCCTGCTGCTGCACCGCGGCCGACTCGTGGCCTCCGGGGCCCCCGCCGAGGTGCTGCAGCCCAGCGTGATCGCGGATGTCTACGGCGTCGACTGCGACATCATCGAGCACCCCCGCGGCGGGCATCCCGTCATCGTCTTCTCGCCATCGGGCACCCCGCATCAGCCGCACGCCGGGAATCAGGCCGGGAATCACGCCGGGAATCAGGGAGCAGAGCCATGAGAAACATCACGGTCCTGGCCGGCGGCATCGGCGGCGCCCGGTTCACCCGCGGGCTGCTGCAGCACCTTTCGGCGACCCGGCCGGAGGCATCCGTCACGGTCGTGGTGAACACCGGCGACGACATGTGGCTCGACGGGCTGCGCATCTGCCCCGACCTCGACACCGTGATGTACACGCTCGGCGGCGGCATCAACGAGGAGCAGGGCTGGGGGCGGCCGGACGAATCCCGCCGCGCCTCGGCGGAGATCGCGGCCTACGGTCGCGGCTGGAGCTGGTTCACGCTCGGCGACCTCGACCTGGCCACCCACATCGTGCGCACCGACCTGATGCGGTCGGGTTCGACGCTCAGCGAGGCCACCGAGTTTCTCTGCCGCCGGTGGCAGCCGGGCGCGCGGCTGCTGCCGATGAGCGACCAGCCGATCGAGACGCACGTTCGGCTGGCGGCCGATGTCGACGAGCACCGGGCGGGCGACCTGATCCACTTCGAGGAGTGGTGGGTGCGGTACCGCTCCCACGTGACCGTCACCGAATTCGTGCAGCTGGGGCTGGCCGCTGCCGTGCCGGCGCCCGGCGTCGTGGAGGCCATCGCGGGCGCCGACCTGGTCATCCTGCCGCCGTCGAACCCGGTCGTGTCGATCGGCACGATCGTCGCCGTCCCCGGCCTCGGCGACGCGCTCCGCGCAACAGCCGCCCGGGTCGTCGGGGTGTCGCCGATCATCGCCGGCTCGGCCGTGCGCGGCATGGCGGACGCCTGCCTGACCACGATCGGCGTCGAGACCTCCGCCGCGGCGGTCGGCCTGCACTACGGCTCGCGCCGCTCCGGCGGCCTGCTCGACGCGTGGCTGGTCGACGAGGCGGATGCCGCGGCCCTGCCCGCGCTGGAGGCCGCCGGCATCCGCTCGGCCGCCGTGCCGCTCTGGATGCGCGACGTGCCGACGTCGGCCGCCATTGCCGCCGAGGTGCTCCGGATCGCCGCCCGCGACTAGCGTCGCCCGCCCGGCCGCACGGCTCCCCAGCCCGCCGCAACCTGCGCCCGACTCTCTAACCCGCGCCCGCGCCGTCTACCGCGTCCATGTCGGCCGCGTCGATATCCGCCGCGGAGGTCGAGGCGATCAGCGCGCTCGTGTGCACCCCCACCCCGTGGTGCAGCGCCTCGGCGAGGTTGTCGACCGTGTCGACGTCGCGTCGGATGGACGCCGTCGCCGGCAGCCCGAGCGGCACGTGCCCGGCAGCCTCGTGGGTGGCGCGCGAGCCGAGCCCGAACCGCGGGCCGAACGGGACCCCGGCGAGCGCGAACAGCGCCGTGGTACCCGTGCCCTCCTCGTCGGCCACCATCGAAAGCCGGTGCGCGGCCGCGAGCCCGAGCGCGGCCTCCACGTCGGCGACCGTGAGCGCGGGCAGGTCGCCCGTTACGACGGCGATCCCACACCCCGGCCAGGACGCCCGGGCGGCATCCACCCCCTGCGTGATCGCCGCGTTGAGCGGATCGGGCCGATCCACAGCCGGCCCGGAGGGCCCCGCGTGCGCATCCGGCGCGGAGGGCTGGAGCACCTCGGGCACGACGAGCGCGCCGAGCTCTGCCAGGAGGGCCGCAAGAGCCGCATCGGCCGTGACGACCACCACCCGATCAACGGCGGATGCCGCGAGCAGCGCGGCCACCGTGTCGAGGGCGAACGCGTCCGCGAGCCGCGCCCGCTCCGGGTGGTCGCCCAACCGTGTCTTGGCGTGCGGGCGGCCCTTCACGGGGACGACCGCCACCCACCTCATCCGCCGCTCCCCCGGCCCGCGCCGCCCTCCCCGGCGATCGCGTCCCGAGCGGCAGCAGCAGCAGCGGCCTGACCGGCCGCGAAGCCCTCCGCGTATGCCTCCGCCGACCCGAGTCGGAACATGTCCTGATCGCTCGGCCGCAGCAGCCGGGTAGCCCCGCGCGCATCCGAAGGGTCGAGCTCGCCGACCAGCCGGGCCAGTCCGCGCACCACGGCCACGGGTTTCCCGCTCGTCTTGCCCTTGACCAGGTCGGCCGCCCCCGCGATCTCATCGGCGACGGCGGCCACGGTGGCGTCGAGGCGCTTGCCGGTGGAATCATCCGTGCCCCGTAGGTCGTCCAGCACCCCCAGCCCGGCCGCGCCGATCGTGATGTCGGTCTGGCCCTCTCGCCAGGGCCGCCCGGCCGTGTCGGTGATCAGCACGCCGAGCCGCAGCCCGGTGCGCGCGCGCAGGGTGGCGCACAGCGCGCGCGCCGACGCGTCCGGGTCGAGCGGCAGCAGCAGAACGGTCCCGTCGGGGGTGTTGCTCGCGTCAACGCCGGCCGCCGCGAGCACGAGCCCCTGCCGGTTCTCAACGATTCGGGTGACGCCGCCCGGATGCTCCCGCGTGGCGACCACACGCACGGTCTCGTCGGTGATCGCCTGCTCCCGGTCGGCGGCGGAAACCTGCCGACCCTCGGCCTTGGACACAATCTTGCTCGTGACGGCCAGGATGTCGCCGTCGAGAAGGACCGTCCGGGTCGCGGCGAGGATGATCGCCGCGAGGTCGTCGCCGGCCGCGATCTCACCGATGCCGTCTGGCGCGAACACGGTGAGGGCCCCGGCAGGAACACTGCCGGCGGTCGCCACCCCTGGTGCAAGCCTCTCCGACATCGTTATCGGACGAGCTTCGGCAGCACGTCGCGGCCGAACACGTCGATCCATTGGCGCTGGTTGCGGCCCACGTTGTGGAGGTAGATGCGGTCGAAGCCGAGGTCGACGAACTTCTGGATGTACGCACGGTGGTCGTCGGGGTCGGCGGAGATGATCATCCGTCCCTCGAAGTCTTCGGGGCGCACGAGCTTGGCGATCTGCTCGAATTCGAACGGCGAGCGGATGTCCGCCTTGGGGAACTTCATCGCGCCGTTGGGCCACTCCAGCATGGCGTTGCGCATGGCTTCCTCGTCGGTTTCGGCCCAGCTCATGTGTAGCTGCAGCACCTTGGGCATCGTCGACGGGTCCTTGCCGGCGTCCCTCGCGCCCTCGTCGAACCTCCCGAAGAGCATCGAAATCTTCTCGATCGGGGCGCCGACCGTGATCAGGCCGTCGGCGTGCCGGCCGGCACGCTTGGCCGTGACCGGGCCGGCGGTGGCCACGAGGATCTCGGGGGCCACGTCCGGCATCGTCCACAGCCGCGTCGACTCCAGCTTGTAGAACTGGCCCGAGTGCTTGACGTCCCTGCCGGCAATCGACCCCGTGAACAGCTTGGAGATGATCTCGATCGCCTCGAACATGCGGTTGATCCGCTCGGGGGCTTCCGGCCAGTACTGCCCGACGATGTGCTCGTTGAGCGCCTCGCCGGATCCGAGCCCGAGCCAGTGCCGGCCGGGGTACATCGAGGCGAGGGTGGCGGAGGCCTGGGCGACCATGGCCGGATGCCAGCGGAACGTCGGCGCGGTGACGCCGGGCCCCAGGTCGCCCCTGGTGCGCTCACCGATGGCCGCGAGGACGCTCCAGACGAACGAGGACTCGCCCTGCGCCGGAACCCATGGCTGGAAGTGGTTTGCCGTCATCACCCCGGTGAACCCATGCATCTCGGCGTAGGCCGACAGGGCGACGGCCTCGGCTGGGGCGAATTGCTCAAGCATTGCGGCGTAGCCGATCTGCAATTCCGTCATGCAGTCATCCTGCCAGTCCTAGGCTGGAGCAATGCGCATCGCCACCTGGAACGTCAACTCCATTCGTGCCCGCTCCGGCCGCGTCATCGACTGGATGGTGCGGGAAGACATCGACGTGCTCGCGATGCAGGAAATCAAGTGCAAGCCGGAGCAGTTCCCGGCGCAGGTCTTTGAGGACGCCGGCTACGAGCTGGCCATCCACGGCTTCAGCCAGTGGAACGGCGTCGCGTTCGCCAGCCGGGAACCGATGACGGATGTCGCCACCAGCTTCCCGGGCATGCCCGGCTTCCTGAAGGGTGAGGAGGGCCCCGGCCTGCCCCTCGAGGCGCGCGCGATGGGCGTCACCGTGAACGACGTGCGCCTGTGGAGCCTGTATGTGCCGAACGGGCGCACGCTGGACGACCCCCACTACGCCTACAAGCTCGACTGGCTGGCCAGGCTCAAGGAACACGCGGGCGCCGAACTGGCCGCCGACCCGCAGCTCGCCCTCGCCCTGATGGGCGACTGGAACGTGGCGCCGTTCGACTCCGACCAGGACGTGCCAGGTCTCGTTCCGGGGCAGTCCACCCACATTTCCCCGCCGGAGCGCGAGGCGTTCCACGCCTTCGAGGCCGCTGGATTCACGGACGTGGTGCGCCCGCTCGTGCCGGAGGGCTTCACCTACTGGGACTACAAGCAGCTGGCATTCCCGCGCAACCAGGGCATGCGCATCGACTTCATCCTCGGCTCCCCGGCGTTCGCAGACATGGTCACCGCGGCGAGCATCCACCGCAACGAGCGCAAGGGAGACACCCCGAGCGACCACGTTCCGGTCGTGGTCGAACTCGCCATCGAGGGCGAGGACGACGACCGTCCGATGATCTTCTAAATCGCGTCCGTTCTCCCGCGAGAACGCAGTCGTGGTCGTTATGCCTGCCGTTTAGCGACCACGACTGAGTTCTCGCGGGGAAACGTTGCGAGGAAGGTCGGGGCGGGATCTCCTTGCGGCGGGCCGGGCCGCGCGCTTACCCTCAGACCATGCCCCACATCGACGTACCAGGCGCATCGCTGTACTACGAAACCGCCGGAAACGTGTCCGCGCCCGCGCTCCTCCTGCTGCACGCGGGGATCGCGAATCTGCGGATGTGGGACCCCCAGGTCGCCGCGCTGGCCGCCGAGCACTTCGTCATCCGCTTCGACGCTCGCGGGTTCGGCCAGACCAGGACCGAAGACGTCTCGTTCTCCAATACCGACGACGCGATGGCCGTGCTCGATCACCTCGGCATCGCCGTCGCGACCGTGGTGGGATGCTCCCGCGGCGGCCAGATCGCGATCGACATCGCCGCGGAGCGCCCGGAACGGGTCAGCGGCCTCGTGACGATCGGCTCCGGCCCCGGCGGTTTTCCCGAGGTCGAACTCACCGAGCTTGAGGACGCGGCATTCGACCAGGTCGACGCGGCCTTCACCTCACAGGACTGGCACCTCGTCGCCCGGCTCGAGGTGGCCCTGTGGGCCATCGGACCCTTGCGCCGGGAGGCGAACCTCGACCAGGATTTCGTGTCGCTCGCCTACGAGCTCAACCGGGTCAACGTCGTTCACGCGCTGGAACGACCCGTGTGCGTCCCGCTCGAACCTCCCGCTTTCGACCGCCTGGTCGACATCGAGGTGCCGGCCCTCGTCAC
>JBDTAA010000158.1:0-7368 GCA_039924805.1 Cryobacterium sp. | reverse complement strand
CTCGGGATCATGACCTACGAGATGCTCACCGGCGAACAGCCCTACGTGGGCGAAGCACCCATGCAGATCGCGTACCAGCACGCGAATGACACCGTGCCGATGCCGAGCGGCAAGGTGCCATCCATCCCCCGAGAACTCGACGAGCTCGTGCTCTGGTCGACCGCCCGCGACCCCGAGCAGCGGCCCAGGGACGCGCGGGTCATGCTCGACCAGCTGCACGACGTTGAGAAGCTCGTCCGACCCACCGCTGACACCGGCATGGCGGCCACCCTGATGTTTCCGGGCGGTTTCGGCGCTGCCGCCGCCAACGCGGACACGCAGATCCTCGGGGCGCTGCCGCTCGCCTCGACGGCGGCCGCCCCACCCAGCAGCAGCACCCTTCTGGCCACCAGGGCCGACAAGCGCAAACGCAGCGGCTACTGGCTCCTCACCCTGGTCGTGCTGCTCGCGGCCATGGCCGGCGGAACCGGCTGGTACTTCGGCTCCGGTCCCGGCTCGCAGATTCCCGTGCCACAGCTCACCTCGATGACGTCGGCCAAGGCGGCCGCTGCGCTGACCGACATCGGCCTCACGTCGAAGACCGGTGGGGAATACAACAATACGATCGCCGAGGGACTCGTCTCGAGTACCAAG
Organism: Cryobacterium sp.; assembly: GCA_039924805.1. Lineage (GTDB taxonomy): Bacteria > Actinomycetota > Actinomycetes > Actinomycetales > Microbacteriaceae > Cryobacterium. Next base: position 6,735 of record JBDTAA010000158.1, on the reverse strand, counting down.
CCCGACGTCGGAACCCGCGTCCCCAAGGGCAGCACCGTCATGGTCATCCTGTCGAAGGGCCGGCAGCCGATCACGCTCCCGGCACTCGCCGGCCTCAGCCAGGAAGCAGCGACGTCCGCGATAACCGACCTCGGCGCCCTGGTGGGCAGCACCGACGAGATTTTTCACAGCAAGCGGGCAGCGGGGGCCGTGGTGTCGGCCAGCCGCGAGAGTGACGACGCGGATGTCTCCGCGGGCGGCCAGTACTTCCAGGGCCTCAAGGTGAACCTGATCGTCAGCCTCGGCGCGATCCCGGATGTCACCGGCAAGTCCGCCGCAGATGCGACCGCGATCCTCAAGAAACAGGGTCTGGTGGCCGAGGCCGGCGAGCAACGCTACAGCGAATCGATCCGCGAGGGCGGGGTGATCAAGGCGACGGCCAACAAGGGCGGAGCCTTGCGCGTGGGTGACGTTCTTGTTCTGACCATCTCGCGAGGTCCTGAGCCGGTCGAGATTCCGAACGTCGTCGGCAAGCCGTGGAACGAGGGCAAGAAGATCCTGAAAGACCTCGGTTTCGACGTGAAATATCCGCTTGCCGCGGACGGTTTCGCGACCTTCATCAAGGTTGAATCAACGGACCCGGCTGCCGGCACGCGCGCACCGAAGGGCAGCACCGTCACGCTTTCTCCGACCAATCCCTTCGCGGGCGGCTAGCTGGCCGTTCCCTCGGCCGCCGTTCCAGCCCCGCCGTTCCACCCCCGCCGTTCCACCCCCGCCGTTCCACCCCCGCCGAGCTTGCCTGTTCCGGACGAGTTTGCCACGCGCACCAGGCAATCTCGACCGCAACGGTCAAGCTCGGCGCACCCGCGGAGGGCGCAACGGGCTACCGGACGGCGAGCTCCTCGGCCACGAGGAAGGCCAGCTCAAGCGACTGCATGTGATTGAGCCGTGGGTCGCAGAGCGACTCGTACCGGGTGGCCAGGGCGGCCTCGTCGATGTGCTCAGACCCGCCCATGCATTCGGTGACGTCGTCGCCGGTGAGTTCCACGTGGATGCCACCGGGATGCGTCCCGACCGCCCGGTGGGCCTCGAAGAAGCCCTTGACCTCGTCAACGACGTCATCGAAACGACGGGTCTTGTAGCCGGTCGGCGTGGTGACGCCGTTGCCGTGCATCGGGTCGGTCACCCAGAGCGGGTTCGCATCGCTGGCCTTGACCGCCTCAAGCAATGGCGGCAGGGCATCCCGGATCTTCCCGGCGCCCATGCGGGTGATGAAGGTCAGGCGGCCCGGTTCGCGGTTCGGGTCGAGGGTATCGATCAGGCGCATCATGTCGTCGATCGAGGTCGACGGGCCGAGCTTCACGCCGATCGGGTTGCGAACCCGGGACAGGAAGTCGACGTGGGCGCCGTCGAGGTCGCGGGTTCGCTCGCCGATCCAGATGAAGTGCGCCGACGTGTTGTACGGCGTGCCGGTGCGCGAGTCGATGCGTGTCATCGGGCGCTCGTAGTCCATCAGCAGCCCCTCGTGGCTGGTGTAGAACTCGGTGCGACGCAGCGCCTCGAAGTCCGCCCCGCAGGCGGTCATGAACTTGATCGCCCGGTCGATCTCCTTGGCCAGCTTCTCGTACCGCTGGTTGGCCGGGTTCGCGGCGAAGCCCTGGTTCCAGCTGTGCACCTGGCGGAGATCGGCGAAACCACCCTGGGTGAACGCGCGAATGAGGTTCAGGGTCGACGCGGCCGTGTGGTAGCCCTTGACCAGCCGCGCGGGGTCTGCCTCGCGGGATTCGGGGGTGAAGTCGTAGCCGTTGACGATGTCGCCGCGGTACGCGGGCAGGGTGACGTCGCCGCGGGTCTCGAAGTCGCTCGAACGTGGCTTGGCGAACTGGCCCGCCATCCGCCCCATCTTGACGACGGGCATGGAGGCGCCGTAGGTGAGCACGACGGCCATCTGCAGAACGGTCTTGACCCGGTTACGGATCTGCTCCGCGGTGGCACCGCTGAAGGTCTCGGCACAGTCACCGCCCTGCAGCAGGAAGGCCTCGCCGCGCGCGGCCTGGGCCAGCCGGTCGCGGAGGATGTCGACCTCACCGGCGAAGACCAGGGGCGGCTGGGTCGCCAGCTCCGCGGATGCCGCCGCCACGGTGTCGGCGTCGGGCCAGGTCGGCTGCTGCTTGATCGGAAGCGTGCGCCAATAGTCCAGGCCGGCGATAACTGACTTCTCTGCGACGACGACGGGTTCGGTGGGGTGGACCACGGGTACTATTCCAGTTTCTCTTGGTGGCGCGCGTGAATCCGCGGGCCGTGGTTGAGGCGGGGTGTCGGGTCAGCGCTGAAACCGATCATGTGAGCCTATCGCGAAAGGTTTGCGCGCTTCTCTTTCACGCTGGTCGCATAGACGTCCACGTACTCCTGCTTGCTCAGGCTGCGCAGTTCGTACATGAGCTCATCGGTGATGGAGCGCAGCACGAACCGGTCACCCTCCATGCCCTCGAAGCGGCCGAACTCGAGCGGCTTGCCGATGACGATGCCGATGCGCCTGACCTTCGGGATCCGGGTTCCGGTGGGCATGGCCTTCTCCGTGTCGATCATCGCGACGGGAACGACCGGGACGCCGGCTTCGAGTACCATCCTGGCGACCCCGGTGCGGCCGCGGTACATCTTCGCGTCAGGGCTGCGGGTGCCCTCGGGGTAGATGCCGAGCACGCCGCCTGAGCGCAGAACCCGGAGCCCGGTGTTAAGGGAGTCCTCCGAGGCCTTGCCGCCCGAACGGTCGATCGGAAGCTGACCGGTCGCCTTGAAGAACTGACGCGTGGCCCAGCCCTTCAGGCCCCTGCCGGTGAAGTACTCGCTTTTGGCCAGGAACACGACCCGTCGCGGCACCACGAGCGGAAGGAAGACGGAGTCGATGAACGATAGGTGATTGCTGGCGAGGATCACACCGCCCTGTTTGGGGATGTTGTCGAGGCCGATGATCCACGGCCGGAACAGCGCGAGCAGCAGTGGGCCGACCACAATGTTCTTCATGATCCAGTAGAACATGTGATTATCCCTCCGTTGGCAGGGAAAGCCTACTGCTCCATCACGTGCTTGCGCGCGAGATCCGCCGCGCCGACCACGCCCGCGTCGTTGACCAGCTGGGCGATCGCGAACTCGGCCTCCGGGTGATACCCGCGGGCCGGCAGATGATCGAGGTAGGCCGCCCGGATCGGTTCCAGCAGGAGCTCGCCGGCCTGGGCCACTCCCCCGCCGAAGACGAACACCTGCGGGTCGAGCACGGCGGCCAGGCTTGCGCAGGCCTGCCCGAGCGCGCTGCCGAGCTGGCGCAGGGCGGCCAGCGCGCCGCCGTCGCCGGACTGGATCAGCGCGCTGACATCTTCTCCGCTGAGCGTTCCGGTGCGGGCCCTCGCCGTGGCGAGCCCCCGGCCGATGCCGCCGGCATCCGCCAATTCGTTGGAAATGCGCAGCAGGGCACGGCCGGAGCCGTATTGCTCGATGCAGCCGAGCGCGCCGCATCCGCAGGGCAGCCCGCCGGGGATGTGCCTGAGGTGGCCGAGCTCCGCGCCGACGCCGTATCCGCCGAGGAAGAGCCTGTTTCGGGAGACGATGGCTCCCCCCACGCCGGTTCCGATCGTCAGGGTCACCATGTCGCTGTACTGGCGGCCGGCGCCAAACGAGAACTCGGCCCACCCGGCCGCGTTCGCGTCATTCTCGATGATGATCGGCAGGTCCAGCCGGGCCTCGAGCTTGCCTCGCAGGGGTTCGTTGCGCCAGTTGATGTTGGGCGCGTAGTACACGATCGACTGGCTGGCGTCGATGAATCCTGCCGCTGCGACCCCGGCCGCGATGACCTCCTCACCGTCGGAGAGGCCGCGGATCATCTCAACGACGGCGTCTTCGATTTCCGCCGGATCGCCCGCCGATGTCGGGCGGCGGTCCGAGCGGACGATCGTCCCGGCCTCGTCCACAAGGGCGCCCGCGATCTTGGTCCCGCCGATATCGATTCCTATGGCGTGCACGCGTGGGCACCTTTCGTCTGCGGGGAATGCGAAGGAGGGGCATCGGCATCCGGAACGGACCCCGCTGCATCCAATAGAGTGTAGTAAATCAGCATCCCGCCGGGCGAAACGTCCCGCTCACCCCCGGAACCGTCGGGGGGAGTGGTCGCGGAACCCATCCGGCCCAAAGGAGTAGCCGTGAGACAGTTCGATGTTCCCGCAATAGTGCCGGCAGACCCGGCCGCCAACGTCACCGACCTGCTCGTCGATCGACTCGCGGCGACGCCCAACATGGTGCTCTTCTCTCTTCCGGTGAGGGGCGAATGGCTGCCGGTCACCACGACCGAGTTCCACGCCCAGGTCGTCGCACTCGCCAAGGGCTTCGTCGCCTCGGGCATCCAGCCCGGCGACAAGATCGGCCTGATGTGCAAGACCCGATACGAGTGGACGCTGATCGACTTCGCCGCCTGGTTTGCCGGCGCCATTCTCGTCCCGGTCTACGAGACGAGCTCTCCCAGTCAGATCCAGTGGATCCTGGGCGACTCTGACGCGACCGCGCTCATTGTCGAATCCGCCGACCATTTCAGCCGTTTCGACGAGGTTCACCCTGACCTGCCGACTATCGGCACCGTGTGGCAGATCGGCCTCGGCGACCTGGACAAGCTCGCCGCATCCGGCACCGACGTGCCAGACGCCGAGATCGAGCGCCGCCGCAGCCTCGCGGTCGGCAACGACATCGCCACCCTGATCTACACGTCTGGCTCGACCGGCCGGCCGAAGGGCTGCGTGCTTACTCACGCCAACTTCGTCGAGACCTGCCGCAACGCCGCCGTCGCGCTCAAGGAGGTCCTCACCGACGAAAATGGCGCGTCCACGCTGCTCTTCATCACGACCGCGCACGTCTTCGCCCGGTTCATCTCGGTACTCTGCGTGCACGCCGGAGTGCGCGTCGGCCACCAGCCGGACACCAAGCAGCTCCTGCCAGCCCTCGGCAGCTTCAAGCCGACGTTCCTCCTGGCCGTGCCGCGCGTCTTCGAGAAGGTGTACAACTCGGCCGAGCAGAAGGCAGAGGCCGGCGGCAAGGGCAAGATCTTCCGCGCGGCCGCGGACGTGGCGATCGCCCACTCCCAGGCCCTGCAGAACGGCGAGAGTGTTCCCCTGGCGATGAGGATCAAGTTCGCCCTCTTCGACCGGCTCGTCTACAGCAAGCTCCGCGCGGTCATGGGCGGCAACGTCAAGTACGCGGTGTCCGGATCGGCGCCGCTCGGCGCGCGTCTCGGCCACTTCTTCCACAGCCTCGGCATCGTCATCCTCGAGGGCTACGGACTCACCGAGACCACGGCCCCGGCGACCGTTAACCTGGCCACCAAGTCCAAGATCGGCACCGTGGGCCCCGCGCTTCCCGGCGTGTCGGTTCGGGTGATGGAAGACGGCGAGATCCAGGTCAAGGGTGTCAACGTCTTCAAGGAGTACTGGAAGAACCCGGAGTCCACGCTCGCCACGTTCGAGGATGGCTGGCTCAAGACCGGTGACATCGGCGCGTTCGATACCGAGGGGTTCCTGACCATTACCGGGCGCAAGAAGGAAATCATCGTCACGGCCGGCGGTAAGAACGTGGCCCCGGCGGCGCTCGAGGATCCGATCCGATCCAACCCGCTGATCGGGCAGGTGGTGGTGGTGGGCGATCGCAAGCCGTTCATCGCTGCGCTCGTCACGCTCGACCCCGACATGCTCCCGGTATGGCTGAACAACAACAAGGAAGACGCTGGGATGTCCCTGGCCGAGGCCTCCGTGAACAAGGCCGTGCTCGCCGAGGTTCAGCGAGCCGTCGACCACGCCAACGAGCTCGTGTCGCGGGCGGAGTCGATCCGCAAGTTCACGGTCCTGCCGACGGAACTCACCGAGGGCAATGGCTACCTCACCCCCAAGATGAGCATCAAGCGTGACGTCATCATGAAGGACTTCGCGGAGACGATCGAGGGCATGTACGAGGGCGCTCCCATCACGGAAGGCTTCTCGATCCGCGAGTAGGTCTCGACAGGCCGGGCCACCGGGGTCGGCCACGGGGCCGACCTCCGGGGTCAGCCGGGGGGCTAGAACCAGGTCGACTCGCGGACTTCCTTCATGGCCGCCCGGCGGTTCTCCTTGTCGAGGCGGTCGAGGTACAGCAGGCCGTCCAGGTGATCCGTTTCGTGCTGCAGCGCCTGTGCCATGACACCGGTCCCGGACAGCTCGACCGGGTTGCCGTCGAGATCGGTGCCGACGACCCTGGCAAACGGGTACCGCTTCGTCGGGTACCAGAGCCCGGGAACCGACAGGCACCCCTCGTCCACCAGCGCGGGCTCCCCCGACACCTCCACGATGGTGGGGTTCAGGACGTAGCCGATGCTGCCGTCGATGTTGTAGCTGAACGCGCGCAGGTTGACGCCGATCTGCGACGCGGCCACGCCGGCCCGGCCGGGCAGCCTGACGCTGTCCAGCAGGTCGTCGACGAGTCCGCGGATCCGGTCGTCGACGACGCCGATCGGGTCGGAAACGGTTTTGAGGACGGGGTCTCCGAGGAGACGGATCTGGCGCTCAGGCACAGTGAACTTCCGATGGTCGGTGCGGCGCGGACGTTACGCGGTGGGAGTGGGTTGGCTTGCCGGGAGGCCCTCGACGACGAGGGCTGCCAGCGTTCGTGCGGCCAGCTGGGTGATCGGTCGCAGGTCTTTGAAGGACACGACACTGCCGGCCGCCAGCTGTGGGTCGTAGGGAATGC
>JBDTAA010000157.1:0-8623 GCA_039924805.1 Cryobacterium sp. | reverse complement strand
TACGGGCCCGGCGATAACTTCTCGCCGGCCGGTTCTCATGTGCTCCCTGCCCTCATTCTCCGATACGACGAGGCCGCAGAATCGGGCGCCGCGAGCGTCACTAACTGGGGAACCGGCACGCCTCGACGTGAGTTCCTGCACGTCGACGACATGGCCGCCGCGTGCCTGCACCTAATAGAGCACTACGACGGGCCCGGTCAGGTGAATGTGGGCACCGGCAGCGACGTGACCATCAAGGAGATCGCTGAGACCATCGCCGAGGTCGTCGGCTTCACCGGCGCCACCGAGTGGGACACCTCGAAACCAGACGGTACTCCGCAAAAACTCCTCGACGTTTCCAGGCTGGCCGACGCCGGCTGGACCGCGCAGATTGGCCTCCTGGAAGGGCTTCGGTCCACGGTCGAGTGGTACCGGGCACACGCGGACTCGGTTCGTCAGTAGATCCGCACCGGCTGAGTGCAGAGGTCTATCACTCCTGCGCGAAGAGGAGGGCCAGCGCCGCGAGCGTGAGCGCGTCCGCGAAGTCGCCGTCCCGTGTCATCCGCTTCAGGGCGGTTCGTTCGACCCAGATCACGGCGTTGACCTCGCCGTCGACGGCCGCGGGGTGTTGCGCCCGATCAACCATGGCCTCGACCACGGCGACCCGGCCGGGCAGCAGGGCGCTGTCGGTGATGTAGCTGCCCAGCACGCGGGAATCGCTCGCCGCATACCCGGTCTCTTCGAGCAGTTCGCGCTCGCCGTCGGCGCATTGGGCGGCCTCCGGCGATGCGAACGCGCCCGGGTCGTTCTCGCCGAACCCGCGAGGCAGCTCCAGAAGCTCGCAGCCAGCGCCGGGGCGGTACTGGCGAACAAGGATGATGCGCTCGGCATCACCGGCAATCACCACCACGCCGGGCTTGCCGTTCTGGGCAATGAGCATGTGCGACGAGAAGGTTAGCCCCGACGGCAGGGTGACCTGTTGCCGGGTGAGTTCGAGGCGGGGGGAGCCCTCCCACAGGTAGACGGTTTCGGGTTCACTCATCGTGCGTCCGTGCTGACAGAGATCACGCCGCTCAGGCTCAACCGTGACGTCTTCCAGATGGTCAGGAGCTGGTCCCAGGGCAACGACGCGAGCGTCACCAGTGCGAGAATCCAGGCGGTATCAACCCAATCCCACCGCTCCGGCACGAAGGGTAGCCCCACAGCGAACGCAATTGCCGCGAGCAGGAATCGGATGCCGCTGCTTGTGACCACGCCGCGACGTGAGGGGATCGTGAGGTGCTGCCGAACGGCGTAGCCGACCCCGTTGACGGCCGATTGGCTCGGACGCTTCGCCAAACGGGCCCGTTGTGGGCTCACGGCATAGTGGAGACTCGCGAAGACGGCGGGTGGGGCGGCCGTCAGCGTGTCGACGATCGATCCGGAGAAATGAAACCGACGTCGGGATGCATTGCCTCGTTCCTTGCCCGGCTGGTCGTGCGCCGTGCGCGGCCCGAATCGCATCCAGTCGGCATTGGTGACGTGCGCGACAGCGTCGAGGTAGGCATCATTCCACCAGGTGCCCACGGCCTCGACGTCGGCCGGTTGCGTCGACTGTGCCAGTGCCGAATCGTACTCGAGCTGGAAGCCGCTGCGTCTTGTTTGATTGGCGGCGCTTGCCACGAGGTCGGCTGCGGGCCCCTCAAATTCCCTACGGCCAGCGTAGGCAAGGAAGGCTGTCTGAATCGCCGTGTCGAACGCCTTTGGGTGCTGCACGTGCTCGGTGTCGTGCGGGAGCAACCCGCGCTCCGACGCTTCAATCCATGCCGACCAGGCCTGCTGCACTCGTGGTGGCGGCCACGCGAAGTCGCTCTCGCCCGCACCGAGAAAGCCGTGCTCGCGCAGCTGCCAGATGAACTGTGGATTGTTCTGTTTGGCTTCCAACGCGGCCCGCAGGGACGCGCTCCGAGTCGAGAGAATCAGGGGCAGGGGAAGGCCGGTGCGGCCGAGCCGTGCAGCCAGCTCGGTGGGGCCGATGGACAGGAAGAAAACTCCGTCAAGCAGCATGGAATCCGTGATGAGCACGTGCTCCGAGAGGAGCACGCCGGTGCGAATCATGCCGAGAATCTGCGCCTCGGCGATCGTTTGGGTGATACCGCCCTTACCCGAGTACGCACGAGCCTGTTGAAGGCTATCGAGCTCGTCGATCAGGGCGCGCCGTAGTGGTGCTTTCGATGCTTTAGTGAGCGAGTGCAGCATGATTCCCCCTTGTGAAGCCACACTATTCCATCCCTCGACGCGGGCCATGAGGCGGCGCATCGAGGCGGTCGCCTGGCGCGCGGGTTGGATCGACGACGCCGAGGTGACGACCTTGCGCTGCCCGCGGTCGTAGCCCCGAAAGGCTGTGCGCCGCTCCAAAGCTAGCCCCCCTTCAGGGGCTTTTCCGCTGGATTCGGAGCGCAGTTCAATGTCCTCATAAAGGAGGACAGAGTGCTGGTCTCTCGTCGGCGGACGCACGGCGGCTACGGAGCTCAGGCCGTCGTCGCCTCCGTGCTCCTTGCTGTTCTTGGCGTGACGGCGGCTGCGGCGCCAGGGCCGGCGGCGGCTGCCGGGGGAGTGTCGGTGACGGAGTCCAGTTATCGGCTGGCGACGGATGGCTTCAAGGCCCGGCGGCTGCAGGCGATCGGGGCCATTGCCGTTGCGGAGTCGGTCGTGGCATCGGCGCAGCTCGCGCTCGACACCAGCGTGGGGAGGGTGCTCGGAAACCGCACGTGCTGGCCGGCCGCATCCGTTACGAGACCGCGCAGATTGCCCAGGCTCAGGAGGAGGTCGACCGCGGGAGCGAGCTGATCGATCCCACGCCCCGCGTGGGCAACTACTTCTCGGCCCTGCCGGGGGCCCACCAGGCGACCGCGCTGCTCGAGAGCGCCGAGTTCACTGAGGCGGTGCGCCTTCGCGAGGGGCGCGACCGCCTTGCTGGGCCGGTTCGGGCCGTGAATATCGCCGTTGTCGCGTGGCGCGCCGAGCAGAAGCGGCTCGCGGCCGCGAAGGCTCGTGCCGCGCGGGCGGCGCGTGCCCTGTCGGTCACCGTCGCTCGGGCGCGCCTGCACTCCCGGGCGATCGTGGCGCCGGCGCGACCCGGCAGGTCTACGCCCGCGCGAGCCGCGAAGTACACCAAGAACGTCTGGACGGCGGGGTGGCAGGCGCAGATCGACGCGTGCCGCGGAGCCGTGGACCTCACCGGGCACTACGGCGTTCGAGTGATCGCGGAACACTGGGGGTGCGGCGGTTCGCGTTTTCCCCGGTCGGGCACGGTGAGGCTCTCGGGCCGGTATGCGGGAACGTACACGGTGGGCCGGATTGTCGCGGTGCTCGACGTGCGCTCGCAGGGCACCAGGAACGTGCCGCGGGGCTACGGCCTCCTGTACCAAACCTGCCTGAATGGCTCCAACGCAACGATGGCGTTCCGGGTTCTGACCCGGGTCGGTTAGGTCGATCACGGCCCCCGAAGTGGGGTGAAGCTGAGGACTATTCATGTTCGGTGATTGAGGATTTACTGTGAGCGTCCGTCCCCTCCCGAAAGTGGACTTTCACAATGAGCGAACCAACCCGCCCGCGCGCGCCCCACCTCGTTCACGCCCTTCGCCGAGTTCTCGGCGCGGTCGCGATTGTCGCCGTGGGGGTGATGGTGGCCACCGGCACCGTGGCATTCGAGACCCCCAGGGCGAGAGCGGCCGCGCCGGTGTCGACGGTCGCGGAGTCCCTTTACAGCGGGGCCGTGGGCGACTTCAAGCTTCGGCGGCTGCAGGCCATCGGTGCGATCGCGGTGGCGGAGTCGGTCGTCGCGTCGGCACAGCTGGCGCTGGACACCAGCGCGGGGAAGGTGCTCAGCCAGGCCGCACGCACGGCGCTGCTCGAGACGATCCGGGCCGAGGAGGCACGGGTTGCGTCCGCCAAGCGGGAAATCGAGCGGGGCAACCGGATCACCGACCCGAGCTTCCGGCCCGGGAGCTACTTCGCGGCCCGAGCGGGGCTGCACACGGAGACCGCGGCGCTTGGCGCCTACCGGTTCGCGGCGGCATCCGGTCTCGTCGTGGGCCGACAGAACCTGGCCGCACCGGTCACGGCCGTGCGGGATGCGGTCACCGCCTGGCAGGCGGAGCAGGTGAGGATTGCGGCTGAGAAGGCTGCGAAGGCTGCGCGCATCGCGGCGGCGAAGGCTGCTCACCTGGCCGCGGAAAGCACGGCCGGCAGGCTTACCAAAGCTCGGTCGTCGAGCGCCGCGGCCCCGCGGCTCTCCTCGCGGCCGCCCGCTCCCGCCGCGAGGTTCAACAAGTACGTGTGGACATCCGGTTGGCAGGCCCAGATCGACGCGTGCCGAGGCGCGGTCGACGTCACCGGGCGCTATGGCGTCGCGGTGATCGCCGAGCACTGGAGGTGCGGCGGATCGAGCTTCCCGCGGGCCGGCACGATCATCACGCTCTCCGGGGTGCGGTCGGGCACCTACCGGGTGGGCGCTGTTGTGGCGGTGCTGAACGCCAAGACTCAGGGGACAGCGAGCGTGCCCCGGGGGTATGGGCTGTTGTACCAGACCTGCATCAACGGGTCGAATGCGACGATGTCATTCACCGTGCTGACGAAGGTCGGGTAGGCGGGCAGAGCTCGTGCCGCTGCCCGCTGCCCGCTGCCCGCTGCCCGCGTCTGGGGAGACGGTGCCGGAGCCGCTGATTCTGCGGATTGCCATCTTCCCCGGCTACGAGGCGCGCGACCGAAGCGGTTCGCGTAGCCACCAAGGCGCTTATTATGCAATTCCCGAGCTTAACTAACAATTTCCGAGATATGATTTGTCCATAGCTAACAGAAACCGAGCTTCATGGCCATCCTTCTCGCATCAGACTTTCCGAACGACAACGCTCCCACGCGCCTCCTGCGGGAGGGGCGGATTAGGCGAATCGCGGCTGGTATCTATACCGACGAAGTCGACACGCCGCTTGAGGCCGTCGTAGCGCGCGAGTGGAAGACGATCGTTGGAGCGATTGTCCCTGGGGCAGTTGTAACCGACCGAAGCGCTTTTGATCTTCGTCCGATCGACGGCGCCCTATACGTGTCGCACCCCCGCGTGCGCGAGATTCGACTTCCAGGGCTGACCGTCTACCCGAACGGTCGAAACGAACCAGCAGAGCCCACGGACACGCCAATGGGCGGCAACGTCTTCGGTGCTTCCGAGCAGCGAGCGATGCTAGACAACATGCGAGCGAGCCGGGTGCGAGCCGGCAAGAGCTCTCGAACGCTCAGCCGTAACGAACTTCACGATCGAATCGTGCGACTGGCTTCGAGTCGAAACGGCGACCAGCTCGCTCGCATGCAACAAGCCGTTGACTCACTAGCCGAACGGCGTGGAAACCAGGAGGACGCGAAGGGCATCAGGGCGTTCTTTGAGGCCGCGAGGGGTGAGCGGCCCACCGTGAAGTCAGAATCCAAAGCGATGAAAGCTGCTCAGTCTCAGATCCGATACGACCAACGGCGACTAAAGGCTTTCGAGACCGTCGTGGATGACCTCGGTAACATCAGCCCGCGTCTGCTCTACGCGCCCACCAGAGGCAGCAAACAGGAGCTTCTGCCGTTCTTCGAGGCCTACTTCTCAAATTTCATCGAGGGAACAGAGTTCACCATCGAGGAGGCGGCAAGCATCGCGCTCGACAATCGAATGCCTGAGGACAGGCCGGCGGATGCCCATGACATCGCCGGCACGTTCCGAATCGTCAACGACGTGTCCGAGATGTCGACTGTGATCGACTCGGCTGACGAGCTCATCGAAGCGCTCAAGCGGCGCCACAGTGCCGTCATGGAGGGACGCCCCAACAGGAGGCCCGGTCAGTTCAAGGTCCGAGCAAACCGGGCAGGCTTGACAGAGTTCGTCGCCCCCGACGAAGTTGAAGGCACACTTCGCGCGGGGTGGGGGCTTCTGGAGGGGCTGGACGACCCATTCGCTCGCGCTGTCTTCGCGATGTTCTTCGTGAGCGAGGTCCACCCTTTCGACGACGGCAACGGACGTGTCGCGAGGATCATGATGAACGGCGAACTCGTCAGACAAGGCCACAGTCGGATCATCGTCCCCACGATCCTTCGAAACGACTACCTCTCGGCGCTTGTCAGGGCAACGGAACACGACAACATCCACGGCCTTGTAACGGTACTTGGGCACGCGCAGAAATGGGCGTACGCAATGCCCTTCCAAGACATGGCCGCTGCCACGGCAGCATTGGTCGAGACCAACGCGACGGTTCCGTCCGTCGACGCTGAACGAAACGGGTTCAAACTCGAACTGCCAGGCGTTTCGACGATCCCGACTGCGGTCGCTCCCCGGACAGTCCCATCGCCGCAGCGGCCATGAAGGAACAGCCACGGTGGGGAGTTCGGAGTGCGCCGTCGTCGCGACCCTGGAACAGGTGGACGCGGTCTACCGCCTCGTCACGACGTATCCGCAGGTCTTCGGCTTCGCCGCCACGGCCGACGAGCTGGAACGGGTCTGGTCTGAGGTCGCTGCGCGGTGAGGTCTGAGTCACCTGAGGGCGATAACTCCTAGCCTTGGCGGTCTCCGCGGCCCCGGGGCGGATGCTGTGGGCCCCAGCTAGGAGTAATCGACCGCTATCGAACAGAGTTATGATTTTTGCTCAATCAAATGTGAATAACTCTCGCATTTATGTTCGATGTGAGCTAAAATGGGGGCATGGCAGGAAATCCTGATCCACAGACGCCGGCGGGCTCCCAGTCCGAGGCTGCTCCCTCCGAGGCCGCACCCTCCGAGGCCGCTCCCTCCGAGGCCGCTCGGCTGATCGACCAGCTGCAGAAGACGGCCGCCGAGGTTCTCGATGGTGTCGCGTTCTCGTCGCTCAGTGACGACGACGCGGTGGCCGTGCTCGGCGCTGTGGAGAACCTGGGTCGCCGGGTGGATGCCGCCCGCGTTGCTTCGGCGGCCGATGTCGGCTACCGGTCGCGCGGCATCCTCGGCCGTGACTCCCTGGCGTGGAAGCTGGGCTGCCAGAACGCGATCGACCTGATCACCCGGTCGACCCGCTTGTCTGGCCAGGAGGTGAAGCGCCGCATGAAGCTTGGCGGATCCGTCACCGTGCGGGTCGTCGGCCCGACGGTGATGCCGCCGCTCTACCGGGCCGTCGCGTCCGGGCTGGAATCTGGCGCTCTCGGCGTCGATGCGGCCGAAGTCATCATTGCGAGCCTCGACCAGATCGCCACCAGGGTCGCGCCCGACGACCTGTTCACCGCCGAGCGCGCGCTGGTCGCCAGCGCCACCGGGGCGATCACCGCAGAAACCGAGGGGCTGCCGGGCGCCGGGTTCGCTTTTCCCGCCGATCTCGTGCGCGGGCTCGCCCACGAGTGGCAGGCCCGGCTCGACCCGGATGGCGTCGCCCCGAACGATGCCCCGGTCGAACCGCGCAGCACCGTGGGTTTCGGCCAACTGCGCAACGGCCTCTACCCGCTGCGCGGCGGCGTCACTGCCGAACTCCGCGGGGTGATGAACGTGATCTTCGACAGCTACCTGTCGGCGCACGCCGCGCCCGCCTTCCCCTCGAGCGAGGAACAGGCCCTCATCGAGGCGGGGGAGCTCATCCCCGGTGCGGAACTGGCCGGAGTCGCCGATGAACGCAACGGTGGCGAGAAGCGCGCCGACATTCTCCGCGGAGTCTTCGAATCCGCCGGCCGCGACCCCGGCACCCCGCGCATGGGCGGGGCGGCTCCGGCCGTGATGCTGCACGTGAACGCCGTCGACCTCGCCGATGACCGCGGGGTCGGCTGGATCGACGGGGTCGAGGCCCCGATCTCACTCAAGACCGTGAAGCAGATGATCTGCGCCGGCGGTTACCAGAAGATCGTCTTCGGCCCGTCTGGTGAGGTGCTCTCCCTCGGCAAGAAGGAGCGCTTCTTCACCCCCGCCCAGCGCAAGGCCATCGCCGCCCGAGACGGCGGATGCATCATCCCCGGCTGCACGGTTCCGGCCTATTGGTCAGAGGTGCACCACGTCATCGCCTGGCGACACCACGGACTCACCGACGTTGACAACGGTGTTCTGCTCTGCTGGTACCACCACCACACCATCGACACCTCCGGCTGGCAGATCCGCATGATCCGCGGCAAACCCGAGGTCAAGGCGCCAGCCTGGCTCGACCCCACCCGCACCTGGCGGCCCGGCAACGACCACCGCTCCACCCGGTCGCGGGCACCCCGCGCCGCCTGAGCCCGGTTGACCCTTTCGATCGCGACAGGCTCGACCACTGAGCGTCCGCGGCATCCCGAAGGCCATCGGGTCCGGTAGGAGGGCGCCCTGCCGCTCGGGCTGTTGCAGAATTGGAGTGGCGATACTCGCCTTAGTGTAGGTACAGTGTGTACGTACACATCTCGCGGGCGTCAATGCCCCTCAGCTAAGGAGATTCGCCATGGAAGCCGAATCGAAAGTGAAAAGCCGCATTGCCCTGTTCGACGGAATGAACAGGATCCCCGGCGGATTGATGCTCATCCCGCTTGTTCTCGGTTCCGTTGTCGGAACCTTCGCCCCCGGCTTCCTGGCCATGGGCAACTTCACCACCGCTCTCTTCCAGGGCAGCGCGCTGCCCCTTATCGGCCTCTTGATCTTCGCGACCGGCATGCA
>JBDTAA010000156.1:0-3648 GCA_039924805.1 Cryobacterium sp. | reverse complement strand
GGCGGCGCCAGCAAGCGGCGGCCCCGCGGAGCGCTACGGCGCGGGCGGACCTGTTCGCGGCTCGGCGGGCGGCTCGGCGGGCGGCTCGGCACCGGGGACAGGAGCCCGGACGCCATACGCGGGCGGCTCGGTGCTTGCCGGCGGCTGCACAACCGGCGTCTGGGCAACCGGCGGCTGGGCAACGGGCGGCTGGGCAACGGGCGGCCCCGACGGATGCGCCGCGGGAACCGGCACCGCGGCATCCGCCAACCCGGCCAGCAGGTTACGCGCCCGGCTCACCAGTGCCGGGTCGATGATCACCTGGTAGTTGCTCGCGATGACCTGCATCGTCGAGGTGAAATCGCGGCGTCGGCGGTTCAGCGAGTAGCTGACCAGGCCGAAGAACATGCCGAAGCCAGCGCCGATCAGGAGCGCCGCTGCCACGAAAGGCAGGCTCGCGCCGCTGGGAGCGATGATGAAGAACAGCACGCCGAAGAAGAGACCCATCCAGGCCCCGGATGCCGCGCCCGCGAGCGAGACCCGGCCGTAGGTGAGCTTGCCGGTCACGTGCTCGACGCTCTTCAGGTCGTTGCCCATGATCGAGACCTGGTTTACCGGGAAGTCCGCAACGGCGAGCTTGTCGACGGCCTTCTGGGCCTCGTCGTAGGTATCAAAGGTGGCCAGGATCTCACCCTTTGGCAGGACCGGGAGTTGGGCGGCGCCTCGGCGGGACCAGGGGCTCTGAGTGCTCATGCCGCCATTGTTTCACGCTCACAGGGATTAGCTGGTGAGTGGCCTAGATTTGTACTGTGAGTGCCACCAGAGTCTTCGTCGCCCGCCTGGCCGGATGCACCGTCTTCGACCCCGCGGGCGACCGCGTGGGCAAGGTGCGCGATGTGCTGGTTGTGTACCGAAAAAGCGACCCGCCCCGCGTGGTGGGACTCATCGTCGAGATCCCCGGCAAACGCCGCGTGTTCGTGTCGATCGGCCGGGTGACGAGCATCGGCTCCGGCCAGATCATCACGACCGGCCTCATCAACGTGCGCCGGTTCGAACAGCGCGGCGGAGAAGTGCGCGTCATCGCCGAAATGCTCGGCCGCAAGGTTCTGTTCTCCAACGGCACCGGCGAGGCGACCGTCGAAGATGTCGCCATCGAGCAGGGCAATCAGGGCGACTGGGCGATCGGCCAGCTCTTCGTGCGGCGACCCAAGACCAGCGCCTCCCCCTTCGCGAAGGGCGCGACCGCGTTCGTCACCTGGGGCGAGGTGCTGGAAAAGGCGACGGCCGGCCAGGCCCAGTCCGCCGAGCAGCTGATCGCCACCTACTCCGACCTCAAGCCCGCCGACCTCGCCAATACCCTGCTCGACCTGCCGCGCGAGCGAATGTACGAGGTCGCCGGGGAGTTGCCCGACGGGCGCCTCGCCGACGTGCTCGAGGAGATGCCGGAGAGCGACCAGGTCGGCATCCTGACCATGCTCGGCGACGACCGAGCCGCCGACGTGCTCGACCACATGCAGCCGGATGACGCGGCCGACCTGATCGCGCAGCTGCCGTCCGAGCGCGGCGAGCAGCTCCTCGACCTGATGGAGCCGGAGGAGGCCGACGATGTGCGCTTCCTGCTCTCCTACGCCCCCGACACCGCCGGCGGGCTGATGACGACCGAGCCCATCATCGTCTCGGCCGACGCCACCGTGGCCGAGGGGCTCGCCCTCATCCGGCGCCACGACCTGGCGCCCGCACTCGGCGCGGCGATCTGCGTCACCCTGCCGCCCTACGAGCCGCCCACCGGGCGATTCCTCGGCATGGTGCATTTCCAGCGGATGCTGCGCTACCCGCCGCACGAACGCCTCGGCACGCTACTCGACCTGGGCCTCGAGCCCGTGACCGCCGAGACGTCGGCCGCCGAGGTGTCGCGCATTCTCGCCAGCTACGACCTCGTCTCCGTGCCCGTCGTCGACGAGAACCACCGTCTGGTCGGCGTGGTGACCATCGACGACGTGCTCGACTACCTGCTGCCCGACGACTGGCGCAGCCATGACGGGAACGAAGATGTGCGCAGGCGGGCCGCGGCACGCAGCGAGCTGAAGACCGGGAGCATCCCGCTTCCGGGCGGGAAGGACAGCGGTCATGGCCAGGGCTAGCCGGTCGGACCTGCGCCTCGACGCGCCGAAGGGGCTGCGCTCCCGGGGGCTCGGCGGCTTCGGCCGAGGACGCAGCGCCGGCAGCGACCGCTTCGGCCGGTTCACCGAGGCGATCGCGCGCGGCATGGGCACGCCGTGGTTCCTGCTCGGCCTGACCCTGTTCGTGCTGCTCTGGGTCACCTGGAACACCCTGTCTCCCGCGGCGCTGCGCTTCGACTCGATCGAGCTGGGCTTCATCGCGCTCACCCTCGTGCTCTCCCTGCAGGCGTCCTACGCTGCACCCCTGATCCTGTTGGCACAGAACCGGCAGGATGACCGTGACCGGGTTCAGATCGAACAGGACCGGCAGCGCGCCGAGCGCAACCTCGCCGACACCGAGTACCTCGCGCGGGAGGTCGTCGCCCTGCGGCTGGCGATGAAGGACCTCGCATCGAAGGATTTCCTGCGTGCCGAGCTGCGCTCCATTCTCGAAAACCTGGAACAACGAGACGAACAGAACCGGCGCTCCCGACTCGGCGACTCCGGCACGCGAGGAGAGCCACGGGAGTGACTAGCGACGCCGTCTACGCGGCCCTGAGCCGGGTGATCGACCCCGAGATCCGCAAACCCATAACGGACCTCGACATGGTCGCGGGCGTCTCCGTCGGCGGCGACGGCCACGTGAGAGTCGGCATCCGTCTCACGATCGCCGGATGTCCCGCCGCGCAACGGATCGAGCGCGATGTGCTCGCGGCCGCCGAGTCCGTCGCCGGGGAGGGCAACGTGAGCGTCGACGTGGACATCATGACCAGGGAGCAGAGGCAGGCGCTGACCGAGAAGCTGCGCGGAGGCAAGGCGGCACGGGGCATCCAGTTCGGGCCGGAGTCGCTGACCCGGGTGTACGCCATCACCAGCGGAAAGGGTGGCGTCGGCAAGTCGACCATCACCGCCAACCTCGCCGTAGCCCTGGCCGCACGGGGTCTTCGGGTCGGCATCGTCGACGCGGACGTGCACGGATTCTCGATCCCCGGACTGCTCGGGCTGGTCACAGAGCCGACCAACGGATCCGGCACCGGGGCCGCGGTCAAGCCGACCCAGGTCGGCGACATGATCCTCCCGCCAATCGCCTTCGACGTGAAGGTGATCTCGATAGCGATGTTCGTGGACGACGCCTCCGTCGCCGTCGCCTGGCGCGGACCAATGCTGCACCGCACCATTCAGCAGTTCCTCACCGACGTGTACTTCGGCGACCTCGACGTGCTTCTCATCGACCTGCCACCCGGAACAGGCGATGTCGCGATCTCCCTCGGGCAGCTGCTGCCGCAGGCAGAGGTGCTCGTCGTCACCACACCGCAGGCAGCGGCGGCGGAGGTCGCCGAGCGCAGCGGCCTCGTCGCCCGCCAGACCGGACAGACCGTGATCGGCGTGGTGGAGAACATGGCCGGCCTCCCCCAGCCCGACGGCTCCGTGCTGCACATCTTCGGCCAGGGCGGTGGGGTGGATGCCGCGGCTCGCCTCGGCGTGCCGGTGCTGGCCGCGGTTCCCCTGA
>JBDTAA010000155.1:0-5345 GCA_039924805.1 Cryobacterium sp. | reverse complement strand
ATCGTCGCCGACGAGCCGACGACCGCTCTCGACGTGACCGTGCAGGCCGAGATCCTCGACCTGCTCCGCCGCTGCCGGAGCGAATTCGGTACCGCAATCGTGTTGATCACACACAATATGGGCGTCGTCGCCGACCTGGCCGACCGCGTCGCCGTTATGTACGAGGGCAAGGTCGTCGAAGAGGCCCCAGCACAGGCCCTGTTCAGCTCCCCGCAGCACGAGTACACGAAGAAGCTGCTCGCTGCCGTTCCGCACGTCGGCCAGGGCATCACCAGGGCCGCGGCCCGGGCCGAGGCGCGGGAACCCTCCTGGGCCGGCTCGACGCCCGTTGTCGAGGCCACGGACCTGCGGATCGAATACCCCGGCCGGCTTGGTCGGCAGGGCTTCGTCGCCGTCGACGGGATCAGCTTCTCCATCCGCCCGGGCGAGGTTCTTGGCCTGGTCGGCGAGAGCGGATCGGGCAAGACCACAACGGGGCGCGCCATCGCCGGCCTGACCCGGGTCACCGGAGGCTCGCTGAAGGTGCTCGGGCACGAGATGCACGGGTTCAAGGAACGCGAGTTCAAGAAGCTCCGTAGCGACATCGGCTTCGTCTTTCAGGACCCGGCGTCGAGCTTCAACCCCCTCCTGACCATCGCCGAATGTGTCGCGGAACCCCTCATCGTGCACGGGCGTGCGTCCAACCCGGGTGCAGCGCGCCAACGTGTGAACGAACTCCTCGAGGCCGTCCAGCTGCCGCGCGCCTACGGCGACCGCTACCAGCACGAACTCAGTGGTGGCCAGCGCCAGCGGGCCAGCCTCGCTCGCTCGCTCGCCCTCGAGCCCTCGCTGCTCATCGCGGACGAGCCGACCTCGGCCCTGGACGTTTCGGTGCAGGCCAAGGTGCTCGAGCTTTTCGCCGAACTCCAGCGCGAATTCGGCTTCGCGGCGCTATTCATCAGCCACGACCTGGCAGTCGTCGACATCCTCGCCGACCGCATCGCGGTGCTGTACAAGGGCAAGCTCGTGGAGGAGGGGACGGGCGCCGAGGTTCTCGGCGCGCCGAAGGATCCGTACACCCAGCGACTGCTCGCCTCGCTGCCCGTGCCGGATCCGGCCGAACAGGCCGAGCGTCGGGAGGGTCTGCGCCGGCTTCGTGCGGCGGAGTAAGCCATGAAACGCGTCGCCGACCCCGTTCCCCCGATCACGGCGAGTGACCTGACGATCGAGTACCCGGCGCATGGCGCCAGCCCGGCCTTCGTGGCCGTGCACGGGCTCACCCTGCGTATCGCCCCTGGCGAGGTGCTCGGGCTGCTTGGCGAGAGCGGTTCCGGCAAGAGCACGATCGCCCGAGTGCTCTCCGGGGCCGCCGCGTCCAACGCCTTCGGAGACACACGCGCGCTGATTACCGGGGGAGAGGCGAGCGTCCTCGGCATTCCGCTGCGGCGGATCGGCCGACGCAAACTGGCCCAGCTCACGTTCGGAGTCGGGCTCGTAGCGCAGGACGCCGCCGATACGCTCCCGCCGACCCTGACGGTCGCCGAGATCGTCGCGGAACCCGTGCTCGACCGTGACCCGCACTTCAACCGACACGACCTCGACACCCGCGTGGCCACGATGGTGGATTCGGTGCGCCTGCCGCTGGCGCTGCTGCAACGCTTCCCATACGAACTCAGCGGTGGCCAGCGGCAGCGCGTCGCGATCGCCAGGGCCCTGGTCTTTGGACCGTCGCTGCTCATCGCTGACGAGCCGACCGCCGGCATCGACGTCACCGTGCGCAACGCCGTGATCGACCTGATCGGCGAATTGCAGCGGGAGCGTGCGTTCTCGGCGCTGGTGATCAGCAGCGATCTGGCCGTGCTGCGCCGCGTGGCGAACCGGATCGGCGTGATGCATCAGGGTGTTCTGGTGGGCCTCGGCACGATCGACGAGGTTTTCGACGACCCGTGGCACCCGTACGTTGCCGGCCTCGGCGCCGCGCTCAGAGGGTCGGCAGCCCCGGCCGATGACGACGCCCCGACCGAGTCCGAGGCGACTCCGGCGAACGACGCAGGGGTCGCGGGACATGTCCACTGACCCGCAAACAGTCGCGTTCATCGAAGACCAGCTCGCCGGGCTGAACGTCCGCACACTGCGGATGTTCGGCGAATTCGGCATTTACTGTGACGAGAAGATCGTCGGCCTCATCTGCGACGATGCCTTGTTCCTCAAGCCCAGCTCGGCCGATCCGGCGCTGTTCACCCGAACCGCGCCCGCTCCGCCCTACGAGGGAGCGAAGGAGTACCACCGGGTACCGGGGGACGCCCTCGAGGATCGCGCCTGGCTGGGCAGAGCCGTGCAGGCGACCGCGGATGCGCTACCTGCGCCCACGGTGAAGAAGCCCGCGGTGAAGAAGCCCGCGGTGAAGAAGCCCACGGTGAAAACGCCCAAGGTATTCGACCCCACGTCCCTGCCGCCGGACCCGGGCGGAATGCAGCCGCATCCGCGGCGACCGGGCGCATGACCGACCAGCACCGGTCCGGCCAGAACCGGACAGGCCAACACCGGTCCGGTCAGAACGGATCCGGCCAACACCAGGCCGTGCTCGGCGCCGAGATCACAGCGCTACCGCCGGAACGACGACCGACCCCCGGTCCCATCGCCGTTCTGCCAAAACCGACGGAGATCTTCACGTCCGCGGTTCGTGACGCCGGCGGCCAGGTCGCCGAGCTCTCGGCCGAGACCCGCGGGGTGGTCTGGCTGTCTTATCGCCGCGCGGACGAGCTGAGCGCCACGCTCGAGGCCAATCCGCAGATCGAATGGGTGCAATTGCCCTGGGCCGGGGTGGATGCGTTCGGCGACGTGCTGGCCAGCCAGGCCCGTCCACGGCTGCTCTGGACGAGCGCAAAGGGCGCGTATGCCCAACCGGTGGCCGAGCATGCGCTCGCGCTGACCCTGGCCCTGTTGCGGGTGCTGCACGAGCGCGCCAGGGCGGCGAGCTGGGACTCCGTCCCGGCGGGCAGATCCCTCTACGGCCGCAACATTGTGATCATCGGCGCCGGTGGGATCGCGCTCGAGCTGATCCGCCTGCTCGCGCCGTTCGACGCTGCGATCACGGTCGTTCGGCGCAGCGCGACACCGGTGCCTGGGGCGGTGCGAACGGTGCAAATGGGTCAACTGCACCAGGTCCTGCCGATGGCCGACGTGGTCGTCGTCGCGGCCGCGCTCACGGCGGACTCCCGGCACCTGCTGGGTGCCCCCGAATTCGACCTGATGAGCTCGCACGCCAACCTCGTCAATATCGCTCGTGGTGCCCTCGTCGACACGGATGCCCTCGTGGCGGCCCTGGCCGCCGGCGACATCGCCGGCGCGGCGCTCGACGTGACCGATCCAGAGCCGCTCCCGGATGGTCATCCGCTCTGGAGCGAGCGGCGTTGCCTGATCACCCCGCACATGGCCGACACGCCCGAGATGACCGTGCCCCTGCTCGCCGAGAGAATTCGCCTGAATGTGCGGGCTTTCCTTGACGACGGGCGCTTTGTCGGGGTTGTTGACCCTCAGTCGGGCTACTGATTGGCGCAGTGGATTTGGCAGACGCTGAACCTTTGGTAAAGTAGCAACGCTGTGTTCAAGCAATTTGATCAAAGTATTCCTCGATAGCTCAATTGGCAGAGCAGCCGGCTGTTAACCGGCAGGTTGTTGGTTCGAGTCCAACTCGGGGAGCTAAAAGGCCGTTCCGGGCTCCACCCTGGACGGCCTTTTTTCTTCCCTCGTGCCAGGGAGCGGGAGCACGATGAAAGGAGGTTCGGATGGACCCCTTGCTCATCGTCAGCGGAATGCTTTCCGCGGCTGTTATCGCGTTGCTGGTGCTCTGGCGCCGCGCCGACGCGAAGGCCCGGCGCACGGTCTTCGATCGCACCGCGGCTGAGCGGCTTCGGATCGGGCTCGAGCTCGCCCTGGCCGAGCAACGCGGACGCCTGAGCGTCGTGGGTGAGCTCCAGGATGGCGCGGTGCTCTCTGTCGCACGACTGATCAGTCAGGCCGAGGGCGCCAAGTACACCGCAGCGAAAGACCCATCGACCGCTGTGCGTGCTGCTGCGGCGCTGGTCGTCGATGGCCGAGTCGCCCTGGCCGACATGCGCCGCGTACTGACGATCCTGCGTGTCGACGACACGGCCGCCAGGCCCGAGCCAGACCTGCAGTCCGCGGAAGGCCTCGTTCGCGTCATGCGCGACGCCGGACTCAAGGTGAGACACGAGGAGTCGGGAGAGAGGTTCCCTCTCAAGCCCGGTGCCGAACTCGCGCTTTATCGCATCCTGCAGAGTGCGCTGAGTAACTCCCTCACGCACGGCGGAGTCGGCACCGACGTCCGGATCGCGCTCACGTGGACCAGGGATGGCCTGCAGTTGCTCGTTGACGACGACGGGATCCGGGCCGCGGCGCGGCGACAGAGCGCACATGACGATGACATCGCGGCTCGGACCGCGTACACGATCGACGACGACCTGAAGGCGCTCAGTGGCACATTCGCGGGCGGGGGAATCACCCAGATGCGCGAACGTACCCAGGCTTTCGGTGGCGTCTTCAGCGCGGCCACGGTGCCCGGCGTCGGGTTCTCCGTTTCGGCGATTTTTCCGTCGCTTCGATTTCACAACGGCGTCCACGGCGTGAACCTCGGCCGCTGACGCCTGAGCGCTGCCGGACCCGGGCTGAGCCGTTCGGCTCCGGTGGCTCGGCGCCCGGCCCTACCCGCCGATTCTGCATTCCTGTTCGGCGAGGCGTGCGTCTTGTGCGCCGCTATCTGGCATCCGGCCGTGCGGGGCGCGGTCCGGCGCTCGGTATTCGGTGGCGTGATGGGGGAGCGGAGGTTCAGGGGTGTTTTGCTGGTGAGCAGGATTGGGGTTTGGTCTGGGTGTGATGGTGGTGGGTTGAGCCAGTAGGTGGCGGTGCCTTCGCGGGTGACGGTCCAGCCGCGGTTGTGCAGCAGGAGGTGGTGCAGTCGACAGAGCAGAATGCCATCTCGGATGTTGGTGAGCCCGTTTTGGGCGGCCCATTCGTTGATGTGGTGGGCTTCGGTGTAGGACGGGGGTCGGTCGCAGTCGGGCCAGAGGCAGCCGCCGTCGCGGGCGGCGAGGGCGAGTTTCTGGCGATAGGTGAAGAGGCGGCTGTCGCGGCCGACGTCGACGACCTGGCCGTCGTCGAAGAGGATCGGGGTGAAGCCCGTGCAGAGGTTGCGGTCGATGTCGGTGAGGGGGACCGGGTCGGGGTGGCCTTCGAGGTAGCCGTGGCCGGTGCGGGTGTCGAGGGTGTTTTTCTGCACGAGGATCTTGACGGTGGGCGCGGTGCCGGAGAAGACGGTGCCGGGGTCGGCGTTGACGGCGATGCGG
>JBDTAA010000154.1:0-7305 GCA_039924805.1 Cryobacterium sp. | reverse complement strand
CCCTGTTTCCTCAAACGGTCGATTGTCGATTGTCGATTGTCGACTATCTAACCACACGTTTGAACGACCGGTGCGCCACGCGGCTCTCGGTCTCCTGCTGGCCCGTACGGGCCGGTGCTGAGCGAAGCAATGGACCACCAGGTCAAGGACGTGGACGGCCGGTCTGCAAACGATGCGACACTCCACGACCTGGGACGGCGGCGTCACTGGCGGTGCGCGTCGGCACGAACGTGAAATCCGTCGCGGAATCGTCTGGCAAGGCGGCGAATTTTTTCACGTGTGGGCAGATCGTGAGCACCGGGCGTTCCCCGAATGAAGCAGCCCGTCAATCTCTGGAAAACAGTGGGATGCGAGGGGCTTCAAATCTGCGGAGACGGTGGGATTTGAACCCACGGTGCCCCGTGAAGGGCACTCCACCTTAGCAGGGTGGTGCACTAAGCCGAACTATGCGACGTCTCCTTGGTGTTTGCGCTGCAAACACACGAGAGCAATCATAACCGCACGGACAGCCTGCGGAAAAACCGAGACCGGATGCTGACTGCGACTACTGGTTGTTGAGCGTGCGACCAACGGAGCAGGTGTACTCCCCGGCGGTCTGACCTGTTGCCGATTTCGGGAGCACGGTCACCGGGGAATCCGAGGCGGCGGGAGTCGGCGTGGGGGTGCCGCTGGCGGTGGGCTCGGGTTTGACCGGAGCGTCCGGGTCTTCGGTCGCTCCCTTGCCCGTGGTGCCTCCCAGCTGGATGGGCTTGTCGGCGGCGATGGCCGTGAACATGTCCTCGAAGTCGGGCTGCAGCGGGGCGACGCCGTTGTCCACGTAGTACGTGGGGACCTGCACGAACACCAACTTGTTCAGGTCGATGTCCTTGAGGGCGAGCGCAATCGAGATCAGCGTGTCGACGCTGTTCAGGCTCGTCGACAACTGCATGTTGGCGGTCGCCGCCTTGGCGAGCGAGTAGACCTTGGTGGGGTTGGAGAGCGTGTCCGCGCTCTTGATGGTGCGCAGCAGCGCCGACATGAAGACCTGCTGGTTGTTGATTCGGGTCAGGTCGCTGCCGTCGCCGATGCCGTGGCGCGTGCGCAGGAACTGGAGGGCGGCCAGACCCTTGAGCGAGTGCTTGCCGGCCTTGAGGTAGGTGTCGGTGTGCTTGTCTTCGATGTCTTCGGCCACGCAGACCTCGACCCCGCCAACGGCCGTGGACATGGCCATTACGCCGCTGAACTGAACCTCGGCCGCGTAGGGGATCTTGAGTCCGGTGAGCTCTTCCACCGTCAGCACCGTGCAGGCGAGCCCGCCGTAGGTGAGCGTGGTGTTGATCTTCTGCCGGCTCATCGCGTTGTAGGTGCCGCCGTCGGGCTTCGGACACCCGGGGATCGGCACGTACATGTCGCGGGGGAAGCTGATCACGGACGCGTTGCTGTGGTCCTCCGAGATGTGCAGCAGCATCGTGACGTCGTTCAGGTCGCCCGTGGAGTCCTCGCTGCCGAACACCTTGTCCTGGCCCTTGCGACTGTCGCTGCCGACCACGAGAAGGTTGACGCCGCCCTTGATCGCGCTGAACTCCGGCACGGGCTCGCCCTTGACCTCGTTCTCGAGGTGAACGCCGGGCTTCACGCTGACCACGACGTCGTACGCCGCGATGGCTGCGATGGATACACCGCTGACCATGAGCACCGCCAGGGCGGCGGCCAGGAACTTCATCAGGGAGGTCACCGGGTTCGGCTTCTTGAGACGGCCGTGACGGGCGAGAGTGCTCAGCTTCGATCGCGACGAGCGGGGGCGCAACTGGTCGCTCACTCTCATCCCTTCGTCGTGCGGTGGCGCCTCACAATGCGGAGGGCGTGGGATTCGAACCCACGAGACATTTCTGCCCACCAG
The DNA here is from genome assembly GCA_039924805.1 of Cryobacterium sp. Classification (GTDB taxonomy): domain Bacteria; phylum Actinomycetota; class Actinomycetes; order Actinomycetales; family Microbacteriaceae; genus Cryobacterium. The sequence goes on along the minus strand of JBDTAA010000154.1, from coordinate 5,426 downwards.
TTTTCAAGACTGGCTCCATCGGCCGCTCGGACAGCCCTCCAAGTTCGCGAACGAACAACGCCCGATTCTAACCTGTGGCGGACTCTTCAGAATGACAGTGAATCCTGAAAACCGGCTGGATGGAAGGCTAAAGCGTTCCGAGCACAAGTGCCAGGCCGTCCTCGAGCACCGAGGCCGTGGTCTCTCCGGCGGCCTCCATCACCTCGGCGGGTGACTGTCCCATGGCCACGCCTCGCCCCTCGACGGATGCCCACAGCAGCAGGTCGATGTCGTTGCGCCCGTCGCCGACGGCCATCACCCGGCCGCGCGGAATGCCGACCTCTTCGCGGACCCGTTCCATCGCGGTGGCCTTGTTCACGCCATCGGGCGCGATGTCGAGCCAGGCGGTCCAGCCGATCGCGTAGCTGACCCGGTTCAGGCCCATCCGCTCGACGATCTGCAGAAACTCCTCCATGTCGTGGTCGGGCGAAATGACGACCACCCGGGTGGCCGCGTGCCGGAGCAGCTCGTCGAAATCGACGTGTTCGCTGTCGAAGCCGATCGACGCGTCGGGGAAGGGCTCTGTGTAGCGGTAGAACCCGTGCTCGTCCTCCACGGCGAAGCGCGCGCCCGCCAGGTGCGCCCGAATCGAGGTGAGCACGTCGGTCGGGTCGAACGTCTCGACCCATTCGCGCCGATAGCCGGTGGGCGCCTCGGGGTCGCGATGCAGCGTGATGGCGCCGTTCGAGCAGACGACGAACCGAGGGGCGATCTCGAGCCGCTCGAGCACGGGCAGGGTCGCGGAGGCGGAGCGCCCGGTCGCCAACATCACCTCGTGGCCGGCGGCGCTGAGGCGGCGCACCTGTTCAAGCACGGCGTCACTGATCGTGCCGTCCTCGTGCATTGTGGTGCCGTCAATGTCGAGGGCGACGAGCCAGGGGGCGTCCGTCATGGTCACCGGACCGGTTCGAGCAGTTCGAGGCCGCCGAGGTAGGGGCGGAGCGCCTCGGGGACCCGCACGGATCCGTCAGCCTGCTGGTGCGTCTCGAGCAGCGCGACGATCCACCGCGTGGTCGCGAGCGTCCCGTTGAGGGTCGCCACCGGCGAGGTCTTGCCCGACTCGGTGCGGTAACGGATGTCGAGGCGGCGCGCCTGGTAGGTCGTGCAGTTGCTCGTGCTGGTCAGCTCGCGGTAGGCGTTCTGGGTGGGCACCCAGGCCTCGATGTCGAACTTGCGGGCGGCGCTGGAACCGAGGTCGCCGGCCGCAACGTCGATCACCCGGTAGCTGAGCCCCAGCGACTGGAGCATGTTCTCCTGCATCGCCACGAGGCGGTCGTGCTCCGCTTCGGCGTTCTCCGGGAGAACGTAGGTGAACATCTCGAGCTTGTTGAACTGGTGCACCCGGATGATGCCGCGGGTGTCCTTGCCGCCGGAGCCGGCCTCGCGGCGGTAGCAGGTGGACCAGCCCGCGTAGCGGAGCGGTTCGACCGAGAGGTCGAGGATCTCGTCCTTGTGGTAGCCGGCGAGGGCGACCTCGCTGGTGCCGGTGAGATAGAGGTCGTCGCCGGGAAGGTAGTACACCTCGTCGTTGTGCTCGCCGAGGAACCCGGTGCCGTCCATGATCTCCGGTCGCACGAGCGTGGGAGTGATGATGGGGACGAATCCGCCCTCGAGGGCGTGGTCGAGGGCCATGTTCATCAGGGCGATTTCGAGGCGAGCGCCGATGCCGCGCAGAAAGTAGAACCGGGCGCCCGACACCTTGGCGCCGCGGGCCATGTCGATGGCGCCAAGCAGCTCGCCGAGCTCGAGGTGATCGCGCGGCTCGAAGTCGAAGACCGGGGTCTCGCCGTGGGTGCGGAGAGTCGCGAAGTTGGCCTCTCCACCCGCCGGGACCCCGTCGATGATGGGATTCGCGATGCCGCGCACGATCGTGCTGAAGCGCGTCTCGGCCTCGGCGGCCACCACGCCGGCGGCCTTCACCTCGGCGGCTAGGCTCTGCGCCTCGGCGACCAGCGCCTTCTTGTCCGCAGCCGGGGCGGCGGCGACGCGCTTGCCGAACTGGTTCTGGGATGCCCGGAGAGCCTCGAAGGCGGTGATGGTCGCCCGCCGCTCCGCATCTGCGGCGAGCGCAGAATCGACCGCCTCAACGGACGCACCACGCGCCTCCTGGGAACGTTTGATGAGGTCAGGATTCTCGCGCAGCAGTACCGGATCAATCACAGGGTCAGTCTATAAGCGCGAACCGGAGGCGGCTTGCTACCCTTGCGCTCGTGGCAACCTTCGGTTCGACCGGCACCGACCAGTACGCCGCCGTTGTCTACAACCCGAGCAAGGTCGACAGGGGCAGGCTCCAGAGAAGCGTGGACGCCGCCCAGGCCGCGGCCGGCTGGGGAGCGACTCTCTGGTTCGAGACGAGCCTGGTCGACCCGGGCCAACAGGCCGCCCGGCGGGCGCTGCGGCAGGGGGCATCCGTTGTCATCGCGGCCGGGGGCGACGGCACGGTGCGGGCTGTGACCGAGGCCCTGCGCGGCTCCGGGGTGCGGTTGGCGATCATCCCCACCGGCACCGGCAACCTGTTCGCCCGCAACCTCGAGCTGCCGCTCGGAAACCTGGACGCGGCGGCCCAGATCGCGTTCGGTGGGGCCGAACGGACCATCGACGTCGGCGTCGCCTCGATCACGACCGAAGACGGCAAGACCACCGACCACTCCTTCCTGGTCGTGGCCGGGGTCGGCCTCGACGCTGAGATGATCGCCCGAACCCGGTCCGCGGCCAAGAAACAGATGGGCTGGCTCGCCTACGTGGGCGCCGGCGTGCGGGTCATCCCCACGGCGAAGCCCTTCCGCATCGGCTACAGCCTGTCCGGTTCTCCGGAGCGGCAGGCGCACATCAGCACCGTCCTGATCGCGAACTGCGGGATGCTGCCGGGGAACGTGCCGTTCCTGCCCGATGCGAAGCTCGACGACGGCGTGCTCGACATCGCCATTGTGCAGCCCAAGGGCGTTCTCGGCTGGCTGATGATCTGGCGGCGGGTGACCTGGGAGAACGGGGTGCTGCGCCGCTCGGCGGCCGGCCGCAGGATCATCCGCCGCAGCGCGTCCATGAACGAGCGCATCATGACCACCCTGAACAGCCCGGACATTCGGATCACCATGGAGAAGCCGCAGCCGGTCGAACTCGACGGAGACGCGCTCGGCATCGCTCGATCCGTCTTCGCACGGGCCGACCCGAGCGCGCTGATCGTGCGCGTGCGCTAGTGAGCGTGCGCTAGCGAGATTGGGCTAGTGAGAGTGCGCTAGTCGGAGCCGCCCGGGAGGAGACCCTGGAGCCAGGAGCGCGCCTCGATGAAGATCTCGTCGTCGTACTGGGACGTGAACTCGGTCGGCCGCTTGTCGGCACGCGGGTAGGAGCCGAGGAAGATCACCTTCGGGCTGGAGCGTCGGAGGCCCAGCAGCGCGTCGGCAACGCGCTCGTCGAGGATGTGGCCGTCGGCGTCGATGACGAAACGGTAGCGCCCGAGGGCGTCGCCGATCGGGCGCGATTGGATCAGACTGAGGTTCACGCCGCGGGTGGCGAACTGCTCGAGCATCTCGAGCAGGACACCGGAGTGTTCCTGGGGCAGTTCGACGATCAGGCTCGTCTTGTCGGCGCCGGTCCTGGCCGGGAGTTCCGTCGTGCGGCTGACGAGCACGAATCGGGTGACGGCATTCGGGTTGTCTCCGATATTCTCGGCGAGCACGACGAGGTCGTGGTGCTTGTCGATGCCCGGCGGCGCGATGGCGGCATCCGCCGGACCGTTCTCGAACAGGGAGGCGGCGGCCGCGACATTGCTCGACGCCGGGATGTGGCCGTGCTGGGGCAGTGCGGCTTCGAGCCAGTTGTGGCACTGGGCGTAGGCGACCGGATGGGCGTTGATGACTCGCACGTCGGTGAGTGCCGTGCCGGGGCGGGCGACGAGAACGAAGTTCACCGGCACGAGATACTCGCCGATGATCCGAAGGTTGGGGGCGCTCGCGAGGGCATCCTGGGTGGCGGAGACGCCCCCGTCGACGGAGTTCTCGATCGCGATCATCGCCGCCACGCTGCGTCCGGAGAGAACGTCGGCCAGGGCCTCGCCCACGTTGTTCACGGCGCGCCATGGTTTACCCCGCGCCTCTGGCACCTGGGCCAGTGCCGCCTCGGTGAACGTGCCGACCGGCCCCAGGAAGCTGTAGGTGACATTTGGGGTCTCTGGCATGGCTCACAGCTTACTTGCAGTGCAAGGATGGGCAGCATGAACGCACGCGCAGGAACACCGGCCCTGGATTCCGATCTGATCGACGTGGAGGGACTCGTCAACGCGTATTACGCGCTCAAACCGGATGTCTCCATCCCGGCTCAACGAGTGGCCTTCGGTACGTCGGGACACCGTGGCAGTTCACTCAACATGGCGTTCAACGAGGACCATATTCTCGCCACCACGCAGGCGATCGTGGAGTACCGCGCGGCGCAGGGGATCACCGGTCCGCTGTTCATCGGCACCGACCCGCACGCGCTCAGCGCGCCCGCGTACACGACGGCCCTCGAGGTGCTCGTGGGCAATGGCGTGCGCGTTCTCGTTGACGAATTCGACGACTACGTGCCGACGCCGTCGCTGTCGCACGCGATCCTCGCCTACAACCGGGCCGGCAACGGTGACGAGGCCGACGGCATCGTGGTCACCCCGAGCCACAATCCGCCCTCGGACGGCGGCTTCAAGTACAACCCGCCGCACGGCGGCCCGGCCGACAGCGACGCCACCTCGTGGATCGCCAACCGCGCGAACGACCTCATGGCGGGCGGCCTCAAGGACGTCAGGGCGAGCGAGCCGAGCGCTGTGGAGACCTACGACTTCCGCGGGAACTATGTGAACGACCTCGAGAACATCATCGACATGACGGCCATCAAAGCCAGCGGCATCCGCATCGGAGCCGACCCGCTCGGCGGCGCGAGTGTGGGCTACTGGGGCGCCATTCGCGACCGGTACGAGCTCGATCTGACCGTCGTCAACCCGAAGATCGACCCCACCTGGCGGTTCATGACGCTGGACTGGGACAGCAAGATCCGCATGGATCCGTCGAGCCCCTCTGCCATGGCATCCGTTCTCGCCCACAAGGACGACTACGACATCCTGACCGGCAACGACGCCGACGCCGACCGGCACGGCATCGTCACGCCCGACGGCGGGCTGATGAACCCGAACCACTTTCTCGCCGTGGCCATCGACTACCTCTACAGCCACCGCGAGGGTTGGCGGGCGGATGCCCAGATCGGGAAGACCCTCGTCTCCTCGACCATGATCGACCGCGTCGCCGGCTTCCTCGGCCGGGAGCTGTCGGAGGTGCCCGTCGGCTTCAAGTGGTTCGTGCCCGGGCTGATCGACGGGTCTGTCGCTTTCGGCGGGGAGGAGAGCGCCGGCGCCAGCTTCG
>JBDTAA010000153.1:0-6445 GCA_039924805.1 Cryobacterium sp. | reverse complement strand
CACCAACCCGGGCGGCGGGACGCGCACCGCCCGAGGCTCGACGATCACCGTGCACCTGAGTAACGGGTCGCTGAAGGTGCTGCCGGACGTCGTCGGCAAGTCCGAACAAGAAGCGAAGGACACTCTCGCGGACTTCAAGGTTGAGACGAAGGAGCAGGACGTCACCGACCCGAACCAGGACGGGAAGGTCATCAGCATGGATCCCGGCGCGGGAACCGGCATGAAGGCGGGCGGGAAGGTCACGATCGTGATCGGCAAGCTCGGCGTCGACAAGGGCAAGAAGCCGTGACCGGCGGCCGGTTCGTCGGCGCCGCAGCCATAGCGGTTGGCGCGGCGGGATTGGCCGCGTTCGCCTGGGGCTCCCTGGTGGAGCGCAGGCGCTTCACGCTGCGCGAGGTCGTCGTTCCGGTGCTCGCGCCCGGGTCGGCGCCGATCAGGGTGCTGCACGTCTCCGACCTGCACATGGCGCCGTGGCAGACCGAGAAGCAGGAGTGGGTGCGCGGCCTCGCGGCACTGAAACCCGACTTGGTCGTCAACACGGGCGACAACCTCGGCCATGAAGACGGCGTCGCGGGCGTCGCGTACGCCCTGGCGCCATTTGCCGGCATCCCAGGGGTGTTCGTCAACGGCTCCAACGACTACATGGGCCCGCAGCTGAAGAACCCGTTCAAGTACTTCGGCGGCCCGTCGTTCGCACCGACGGTCAAACCGGACAGGCTCGACATCGACAGCCTGCATCGCGTTTTCACCGGCTTCGGCTGGACCGATATCGACAATGCCGCCTCCGCGCTCGAGTTGAACGGAACCCGACTCGAGTTCTTCGGTGTCGACGACCCGCACCTCGGTTTCGACCGGCTCGATGTGATCACCAGGGCCATCGACGACCTGCGCGCGAACGACCCGCTCGCGGAGGAGACCTGGCCCGACCCCGAGAAGGCGCCTGAGCCTCGCCCCACGGTGACCATCGGCGTCACCCACGCGCCGTACCAGCGGGTGCTGAACTCGTTCGTGAACCACGGCGCCCAGCTGATCCTCGCCGGCCACACCCACGGCGGCCAGGTGTGCGTTCCCGGCTTCGGTGCGCTTGTCACCAATTGCGACATTCCGCGCGCCCAGGTGAAGGGGCTGAGCCTGTGGGACTCCGGCCTGCACACCTCGTACCTGCACGTGTCGGCCGGACTCGGCACATCGATTTACGCCCCCGTGCGCTTCGCCTGCCCCCCAGAGGCGACGCTGCTCACCCTCATCGGGGCCTGAACCCGGAGCATCCGTCAACGGGCGCCGTCTTTTCGATCTATACTTGTGGAGGCCCACGGGCCATCGGGGTATGGCGCAGCTTGGTAGCGCGCGTCGTTCGGGACGACGAGGTCGCAGGTTCAAATCCTGTTACCCCGACAGCTGAAAATGAAGTTCAGGGCCACACGGCGTGTGGCCCTGAACTCGTTTAACGGCCTGGGTTTTCTTCGCCAGAACGTGACCCGATCGATATGCCTCCGGGCGCTTTAGCCCGAAGCTTCAGAGCCCGGACGATAGGCTCGGAACCACGCTTGGACACCAAGCAGCACAATCGCTCGCCCTGGCCAAGGAGGTCCACCCATGAGAAGAAAACTGCTCTCTGCCGCTGTCTGCGGTTCAGCCCTGTTGCTCGCCGTCACCGCGTGCAGCACCCCGTCCGGAACCGGTTCGACAGACGGGGCCGGCCTCACCGGGACCGGAACCGGCGCGGACTGCGCCATCACGTCCGAGGTCCCCATCGCGGCGGCCTTCAGCCTGACCGGCGCCGGAGCCCAGTACGGTTCCAGCCAGAAGAACGCTCTCGAGCTCGCCGTCGAGAACCTGAACAAGGTCGGCGGAGTCACCTACAAGCTCACCGTCGAGGACGACGCGACCGACCCGAAGCAGGCCATCCAGGTCTTCGACACCTTCGTCGCCTCCGGCGCCAGCATCATCATCGGCCCGACCCTGTCGAACACCGCCAAGCAGACCGACCCGATCGCGCAGGAGTCCAAGGTCCCCGTGCTCGGCGTCTCGAACACGGCGGCCGGGATCACCGAGATCGGCGACTACATCTTCCGCGACTCGCTCACCGAGGATGCCGTCATCCCGCAGACCGTCAAGGCTGCCGTCGACAAGCTCGGCGTGAAGAAGGTCGTCGTCATGTACGCCAACGACGACGCGTTCACCGAGTCCGGGTACCAGGCATTCGCCAAGGCGCTCGAGGACCAGAAGGTCGACGTCGCCGAGACACTCACCTTCTCCAAGTCGGACACCGACTTCCGCGCCCTGCTGGACAAGGCAAAGCGGTCCAACGCCGACGCCATCGTGGTCTCCGGCCTGATCGACGCGGCCGTGCCGCTCGTCAGCCAGGCCCGCGAAATCGGTATCGACACCCCGATCATCGGTGGCAACGGCTTCAACTCGCCGGCGCTGATCACGGGCGCGGGCAAGGCAGCCGAGGGTGTCATCGTGGGTGCCGCGTGGAACTCCGCGTCGACGAACGAGCAGAACGTGACCTTCATCGAGGACTACACCGCCAAGTACAGCGCGGACCCGGATCAGTTCTCCGCGCAGGCGTACGCCGGCATGCAGATCATTGACCACGCCGTTCGCGCCGGATGCTCGGGCGAGCGCGAGGACATCAAGAAGGGCCTCGGCGACATCACCGACGTTCCGACCGTCCTCGGCGACGTGAGCCTGGACGAGAACCGCGACGCCGTGCACGAGGCCCTCGTGCAGGTCGTCGAGAACGGCAAGTTCGCCATCCTGAAGTAGGCGCCACCGGCGCTCAGCAGCACACTCACAGGCCCTGTGTCGCCCGGGCTCCCCGGACGACACAGGGCCGAAAACAGGGACGTCACCACATGCAACTCTTTCTGGACGGGATCTTTCTCGGCTCCATCTATGCGCTGTTCGCCATCGGTTTCACCCTGGTGTTCGGCATCCTGGACCGGCTGAACCTGGCCCACGCCGCGGTCTTCACGGCCGGCGCCCTGGTCGGAATCGAGATCGTCACCCGGTTCGGCGTGCCGATCTGGCTGCTCATCCCGATCGTGCTGATCGTCGGCGCGCTGCTGGGTATCCTGATCGAACGAGTCGCGTTCCGGCCGCTCGCCGGACGGCACGACGCGCATTTCGCCGGGTTGATCTCCTCGATCGCGTTCGGCGCGATCGTCCTGTCGCTGCTGCAGGCGCTCTACGGCGCCGACACGCGACGGTTCCCGGCTGACGCATTTCCGCGCACGCGGGTAGAGATCCTCGGCGCCACCGTCTCCCTGCTGCAGGTCGTCATCCTGATCGTCAGCGTGACCCTGATGGTCGTATTGACCTGGCTGGTGGCCAAGTCAAAGCTGGGCAGGGGCATGCGCACCATCGCCGAGAACCCGCACGCTGCAGCGGTGCTCGGCCTGAACGTCGGCCGGATCAGCAGCACCACCTTCGCGCTCTCATCGGCACTCGGCGCGGTGGCCGGCGTTTTGTTCACCCTCAACGTCAACGCGGCCTCGCTCGGAATCGGTCACGCGGTCGAGTTGAAGGCCCTCGCCGTGATCGTCGTCGGCGGGATGGGCTCCCTGCCGGGCGCCCTGATCGGCGGCCTGATCCTCGGCGTGTCCGAGGTGCTGGCCGTGAATTACATCGGCAGTTCCTGGCGGGACATGGTGGCGTTCGGCCTCCTGTTCCTCATCCTGATCCTGCGCCCGCAGGGCCTCTTCGGCGCACGCAAGACGCGGGAGGTCTGAGCATGTTCGCGGAGTACACCTCACTGATCACCCTGATCGCATTGACGGCGATCCTCGCCTTCAGCTTCTATGCCGTGCTGATCGCCGGCCAGCTGAGCCTGGCCCAGGTCGGGCTGGCTTCCCTGGCCGCCTTCTCGTCCTCCCTCGTCGTGCCGGACGAGGCCCTGTTCGGTTTCATCCCCCCGCTGGTCGTCGGAATCCTCTTCGGCATGAGCGTCGGCATCATCGCGGCGTTCATCCTGGGGCTGCCCGTCATCCGCCTGCGCGGCGTCTTTCTCGCCATCGCCACGCTCGCCTTCGGCGAGATGGTGCGGATCTTCCTGATCAACCAGACCTGGACCAACGGCGCCCAGGGGATGGGCTTCCCCAAGCTCGTCGGGATCGAGATCGCGTGGATCGCGCTCATCGTGGTGGCCTACTGGTTCTGGCGTCTCTCCGGCTCCCGGATGGGCAGGGCCTTCGCCGCCATTCGCGAAGACGAGCTGGCCGCGACGACCATGGGCATCGACGTCGCCAGGTACCGGATGGCATCCTTCGTCATCGCGGGGGCCGTCGCCGGCCTCTACGGCGTGCTCCTGGCCTACTTCTCCCGGTTCGCCGACCCGAACGAGTTCTCGTTCACCGCCGCGGTGGACGGCCTGGTCACGGCGGTCGTCGGAGGCGTCACGCTGTTCGTCGGCCCGGTCCTCGGGTCGGTCTTCCTCTCCGTGCTGCCCGAGCTGCAGCGCGTTCTCGGCGTCGACGCCGGCTGGATCCGCCCGACGATTTCCGGGGTGCTGCTGCTCGTGGTCATCCTCTTCCTGCCCGGAGGGTTGTCCGGCCTCATCCCCAGGCGCAAGTCGGCCAAGCGCCTCATCGTCGATCCGGCCATTCACCCTGACCTGCCGCCGCTGCCGTCCCCCGGGACGGAGCTGGTGACCCTGACGGGGCTCGGCAAGTCGTACGGCGGAGTCCACGCCGTGCGCTCGGTCGACCTCACCGTCAACGCCGGGGAGATCCTCGGGCTGATCGGTCCGAACGGCGCCGGCAAGACCACCCTGGTGAACATGGTGACCGGGTTGACCCCGCCGAGCACCGGCACCGGGCTTGTGCTGGGTAACTCCCTCACCGCCGGCACCAAGGCCCACCGTCTGGCCCAGTCCGGGATCGCCCGCACCTTCCAGCAGATCAAGCTCTTCAATCGGCTGTCGGCCCTGGAGAACGTGATGGTCGGTGGATACCGGATCACCCGCGACACGCTGCTGCGTCGCCTGCTCTTCCTGCCGTCCGCGCGTCGGTTGGAGCGCGAGGCCGTCGCCATGGCATCCGCCCAGCTGATCAGGGTGGGGCTCGGCGACAAGGCCGCGACCGCCGCCGGCGACCTGTCCTACGGCGACCAGCGCCGCCTGGAGATCGCCAGGGCGCTGGCGTCGCATCCGTCCCTGCTGGTGCTCGACGAGCCGGCCGCCGGGATGAACCATGTCGAGGCCGGGCGGCTGTCCGAGCTGATCCGATCCCTGGCCGCCGACGGAATCGCCGTGCTCGTGATCGAGCACAACGTGAGGATGATGCTGGCCACCTGCGACCGGATCATGGTGCTGAACTTCGGCGAGGTCATCGCGTCGGGCATCCCGGCGGACATCGCGAGGGACCCGAACGTGCTCGAGGCCTACCTCGGGTCGTCGGGCTCCGACGCCGACGCCGACGCGGCATCCGAGCTGGCCGCCGCTGACCTGGCCGAGATCACCGCCGCGTCGCTCGCGGAGCATTCGGGGCACGCGGAGCCCGCGGAGAGCCCCGAGCACCCGGTGAGCCCCGCGCGCCCGGATGAGGCGCCGACACCCGGCGGCACCGCCGGACCGAGCGACGAATCGAACCCGCGCGCCACGCCGGAAACGGAGGACAACCGATGAGCGATCCGATCCTGAGCGTCGAGGGCCTGCAGGTCAACTACGGCCGCGTCGAGGCCGTGCGCAACGTCTCCTTCGAGGTGGCTGCCGGAGCCCTGGTCACCCTCGTCGGAGCCAATGGCGCGGGCAAGACGTCCATCCTGAACGCCGTGTCCGGTCTCGTGCGTCCACGCCACGGCGTGATCAGGTTCAAGGGCGAAGACATCACCCGGCGCCCGGCGCATCGCCTGGTCAAGGCGGGACTCGTGCAGGTGCCGGAGGGGCGGGAGGTCCTCGGCACCCTCACCGTGGCGGAGAACCTCAGCCTCGGCGGCTGGCACCGGGGCCGCACGCTGGCCAAGAACGTGGCACGCGTGTACGACCGGTTCCCGGTGCTGCACGAACGGCGTGCGCTGCAGGCGGGGGCGTTGTCCGGCGGCGAACAGCAGATGCTCGCGATCGCCAGGGCACTCATTGCCGAGCCGGAGATCCTGCTGCTCGACGAGCCGTCAATGGGGCTGGCGCCGAAGATCGTGGACGAGGTGTTTGCCGTGATCGAGGAGATTCGGCTGACCGGGACCACCGTTGTTTTGGTTGAGCAGAATGCGCGGCGGGCCCTCGCAGCCGCGGACTTCGGCTACGTGCTCGAGACCGGCGAGATCACGCACTCGGGACCCGCCCACGATTTGCTCGCCGACGAGAAGGTGATCGAGGCGTACCTCGGGCTCGACTAGCCGTCTCTGCTGGCCGGCATCCCGCTCCGAATTCGTGGGTGGGGCATGTTTCGTGGGTGGGGAGTGATGCGCGGGTACAACGCCGCTGCGCGGGCGGCGTGCCACC